>NZ_JAPCIS010000001.1:0-281980 GCF_027707425.1 Aeromonas sp. QDB63 | reverse complement strand
TGGAGGCGTGGTGCAATCAGGCCGCCCGATGAAGCAGGAACCCGGTACTGCGCGAGCAGCTATCACCCAGTAATGGGAATCCCCCTCCTGTGACGCGAAGCGCTAAGGTGGGGGAGGATGTCAAACTCCCGTCATTGGTGGTGGCAGTAATGATAATGGCTGGCGCCGGGGCTTGCCTAATCGGCCCGGGTCATTCGGCCCAGGGCATCTCGGGCAGGCTGTCGAGGAACTCGCCGTAACGGACGAGGTTGAAGGGGCCCTGTTCGGCCTCCATGGCCATGAGTTCGGCGCCCAGGGCGCAGGCGATGTATTGCAGCGCCTCTTCCCGCGGGGTGCCCTTCATCACCAGGCGCATCAGGGTGGCTTTCACCTGGAGGGGATGGCCGTCGGCGAGCTGGTTCTCCACCATCTCCAGCAGTGTCTCTTCATCAAAAAATTCGGGGGTATCGGTCATGGCCGTTCTCCTGCCTGTTCCATGGGGTGGGCAGTATAGCGGGGACGCGGCTCCCGGGGGCGAAAATATCGTCCGGGTCTTGCCAAGGAAGCGGGGCGGGAGCAGTCTTGGACACTCTCTCTGCCGAACGAGCCCATGTCATGATCCTCTCCGAGCGCCTGGAACTGCGCGAACTGACCGTTGTCGATGCCCCCTTCATTCTCGAACTGCTCAACGATGGTGATTTTCACCGCTACATCGGCGATCGCGGGGTGCGTACCCTGGCGGATGCCGAAAACTACATCCAGCAGGGGCCTGCGGTCAGTTATGCCCGCCACGGTCACGGACTCTATCTGGTGGTGCGGCGGGAAGACGGGGCCAGGCTCGGCATCTGCGGGCTCATCAAGCGCGATACCCTGCCCTGTGAAGACATCGGCTATGCCTTCCTGCCCGCCTGGCGCGGCCAGGGCTATGCCATCGAAGCCGCGCGGGCGGCCATGGCAGATGGCCGCGAACGGCTCGGCATCGAGCGGGTGGTCGCCATCGTCACTCCGGGCAATGAGCGCTCGGTCCGGCTACTCGCCAAGCTGGGGCTGAGTCAGGGCAAACGGGTCAGGCTGGGAGCCGGCGAGGAGGAGTGCCTGCTGCTGGAGGCGCCGGACAAGGAGACTTGCGGGGTCTAGCCACCGCTCGGGGAGCGGGGCCATGCAGACTATGACGTCAGGCAAGGAGGCCGCCGTGAGTTGCGGCCTGTCTGCATCGGGCGCTGCCTGGGCAGGCAAGGTCAGTTGAGCTCTTCGATGGAGAACTCGCCTGCGATGCCATCACAGGAGATGGCGAAGCCGCCGCTGAAGCGGGTGCTGAACTGGATCAGGAACGCATCGTCGTCGTGCTCTTGCACGGGCAGGTTGATGGGTTTGCTGCGACGCAGGGGTTTGCGGATCTGTACGTGTTTCATCATGGTATTTCTCTATATAAATTAAGTGTTTGCTCCTTGTATTGGCAAATGTCAGGTCAATGGGCGCGGTCAGCACGATGGCGGACGAGCGCGCAGGAATACCCAGCCCGGTTCAGGGGCGTCTGCACTTTCAAGGAAGGCGCCAAGGACCACGCGGATGCATGATGCTACTTGGGAGTGGGCAGATCGGGTCTGCACCGTGAGAGCCGGGCAACGCAGGCAGACAGCCTGAACGGTTCTCAAGGCGAGTAAATCAGAAGAAGGTTATGCGGGTACTGGCAGGATTCATCGTGAGGTGAAGCATTGCGAACATAATCAGGGCTGATTAACTAGCCGGCGCGCATTCTCTCCTCGAAATGTGTAAAAAGCAAACACTAATTGTGCGTTCACCCAGTCATTCCCTGTTTTTCTCTGCCACGGGGATGACAAAAGGGCTCCCTTGGGAGCCCTTTTCATTGCCGGTCAGGGACGGGCTCAGGCGTCGCCACAGGCCTTCTTGGCGGCGGTGATCATGGGGGTAATGGTCATGCCCTGTACCACGATGGAGAACATCACCACCGAGTAGGTCATCACCAGGATCACCTGGCGCAGATCGACGTTGTGTTCCGGGATCATCATGACACCGGATGGCAGTGCCAGGGCCATGGCCATGGCCAGACCGCCACGCAGGCCGCCCCAGGTGAGGATGCGCACCGAGAAGGTGTTGTAGCTGCGGAACTTGCGGAACGTCACATAGGGCAGGGAGACGCTGATGAAGCGGGCAGCCAGGCAGAGCGGCACCGCGATGACCAGCAGGATCCAGTCGCGCCAGTCGAGGTCCAGCAGCACCAGTGCCAGACCGATCAGCAGGAACAGCAGGGCGTTGAGGAACTGATCCATCAACTCCCAGAAGTGATCCAGGTGGTGCTGGCTCTGCTCGGAGAAGCCGGAATGACGGGTCCAGTTGCCGATCATGATGCCGGTCACCACCATGGCCAGGGCGCCGGAGACGCCGATCATGTTGGCGAAGGCGAAGCCCGCGGTCGGGATGCAGAGGGTCAGCAGCAGCTCCAGGGAGCCGTCGTCGGTGGCGCTGATCATCACGTGGGCGATGAGACCCAGCACGGCCCCGAACAGGATGCCGCCGAGAGCCTCATGCAGGAACAGACCGGCCACGCTGCCGAAGGTGGGCTCCACGCCGCCAAAGGCCACGGCAAACACGGTGGCGAAGATGACCAGACCGACACCGTCGTTGAACAGGGATTCCCCCTCGATCTGGATGGCGATCTGGGGTGGCGCCTTCATCTTTTTGACGATGGCCAGTACGGCAATCGGGTCAGTGGGGGAGATCAGGGCACCGAACAACATGCAGTAGACCAGCGGCACATCCCAGCCCAGCAGCTTGGCGATGAACCAGAAGCCGTAGCCGATGAGGAAGGTGGAGAGCAGGGTGGCGGCTATGGCCAGAATGGTGATTTCCCACTTCTGGCTACGCAACGCCTTGAGGTTGATGCCAAGGCCGCCGGCGAACAGCAGGAAGCCCAGGATCCCCTTCAACAGGAAGTTCTGGAAGTCGATGCTCTCCATGGTCTTGATGGCGAGAGGCTCCAGATTGAACCAACCCAGTTTGCCAAACAGCACCAGCAGCGCGGAGATCAGCATGGAGCCCGCAGTGATGGCGATGGTGGTCTGGATCTTCACAACATACTGGTTGGCAAAGGCGATGAAGATCGCCAACGCTGCCAGGAAGCAGAGTGTGTAGTAGACGCTCATAGTTATTTTTCTCTTTGGTAAACAGCAAGCACGTATCCCTCTTGAGGACGGGCATAGGGTACTCCCGGGTTAGATCATGCTCATTACCTATTTATGGTTATATTTAATCGTCACCACGGACAGATAGACGGCTAGATTTCCATTTAATTTGATTGCTGCTAGGATGGGCATCACGCAGTTGCATGGATGTAAGGGGTACGAGCGGTGTCGAGCAGAGAGTCGAACAAGAAAGCGGATGTCACAACCAGGCTGGAAGCCTGTCTCAAGGAGCGGATCCTGATCATCGACGGGGCCATGGGCACCATGATCCAGGGTTACAAACTCGGTGAGGCGGACTATCGGGGGGAGCGGTTTGCCGACTGGCATACCGACATCAAGGGCAACAACGACCTGCTGGTGTTGAGCCGTCCCGCCGTCATTCGCGAGATCCACGACCAGTATTGTGCCGCCGGGGCCGACATCCTCGAGACCAACACCTTCAACGCCACCCGCATCGCCATGGCGGACTACGAGATGGAAGCGCTCTCGGCCGAGATAAACCGGGAGGCGGCCCGCCTGGCCCGCGCCGTGGCGGACGAGTGGACCGCCAAGGACCCGGCGAAACCGCGCTTTGTGGCAGGGGTACTGGGCCCCACCAACCGTACCGCCTCCATCTCGCCGGACGTGAACGATCCGGGCAAGCGCAACGTCACCTATGACGAGCTGGTGGCCGCCTACACCGAATCGACCCACGCCCTCATCGAGGGCGGTGCCGACATCATCCTGATCGAGACCATCTTCGACACCCTCAACGCCAAGGCGGCCGCCTTCGCGGTGGACCTGGTGTTCGAGGAGCTGGGTTACAGCCTGCCGGTGATGATCTCCGGCACCATCACGGACGCCTCCGGTCGTACCCTCTCGGGCCAGACCACCGAGGCCTTCTACCACTCCCTTCGCCACGTCAAACCGGTCTCCTTCGGCCTCAACTGTGCGCTGGGGCCGGACGAGCTGCGCCAGTACGTGGAGGAGCTGTCCCGCATCAGCGAGACCCATGTCAGCGCCCACCCCAATGCCGGTCTGCCCAATGCGTTTGGCGAGTACGATCTGGACGCGGTCGAGATGGCGGAGCATATCCGCGAGTGGGCCCAAAGCGGCTTTCTCAACCTGGTGGGCGGCTGCTGCGGCACCACCCCGACCCACATCCGCGCCATGGCGGACGCCGTGGCGGGCATCAAGCCCCGCGCCCTGCCGGATCTGCCGGTAGCCTGCCGGTTGTCGGGCCTGGAGCCTCTCATCATCACGGCGGACTCCATGTTCGTGAACGTGGGTGAGCGGACCAACGTCACCGGTTCGGCCAAGTTCAAGCGCTTGATAAAAGAGGGGCTCTACGACGAGGCCCTGGATGTGGCCAAGCAGCAGGTGGAAAACGGCGCCCAGATCATCGACATCAACATGGATGAGGGGATGCTGGACGCCGAGGCGGCCATGGTGCGCTTCCTGAACCTCATCGCCGGGGAACCGGATATCGCCCGGGTGCCGGTGATGATCGACTCCTCCAAGTGGGAGGTGCTGGAGGCGGGCCTCAAGTGCGTGCAGGGCAAGCCGGTGGTCAACTCCATCTCCATGAAGGAGGGGGAGGACAAATTCATCGAGCAGGCGAAACTGCTGCGTCGCTACGGCGCCGCCGTCATCGTCATGGCGTTCGACGAGGTGGGCCAGGCTGATACCCGTGCCCGCAAGTTCGAGATCTGCCAGCGCGCCTACCGCATTCTGGTGGACCGCGTCGGCTTCCCGCCGGAAGACATCATCTTCGACCCCAACATCTTCGCGGTGGCGACCGGCATCGACGAGCACAACAACTACGCGGTGGACTTCATCGAGGCGGTGAAGGACATCAAAACGCACCTGCCCCACGCCATGATCTCCGGCGGCGTCTCCAACGTCTCCTTCTCCTTCCGTGGCAACGAGCCGGTGCGCGAAGCCATCCACGCTGTCTTCCTCTACCACGCCATCAGGAACGGCATGGACATGGGGATCGTCAACGCGGGCCAGCTTGCCATCTACGAAGACATCCCGGCCGAGCTCAAAGAGAAGGTCGAGGCGGTAGTGCTGAACCTCAACGACAACGCCACCGAGGCGCTGCTGGCCATCGCCGAGAAGTATCGCGGCGCGGGTGCCCAGGCGGAGGATCCGCGGGATCAGGAGTGGCGCAGCTGGCCGGTGGGCAAGCGGCTCGAACACGCCCTGGTCAAGGGGATCACTGATTTCATCGAGGAGGACACCGAGGAGGCGCGCGCCCAAGCCGAGAAGCCGCTGCACGTCATCGAGGGGCCGCTGATGGACGGCATGAACGTGGTGGGCGATCTGTTCGGCGCCGGCAAGATGTTCCTGCCCCAGGTGGTGAAGTCGGCCCGGGTGATGAAGCGGGCGGTGGCCTACCTGCAACCCTACATCGAGGCGGAGAAGTCCGGCGGTTCCAGCAACGGCAAAATCGTGCTGGCCACCGTCAAGGGCGACGTGCACGACATCGGCAAGAACATCGTCGGGGTGGTGCTCCAGTGCAACAACTTCGAGATCGTGGATCTCGGGGTCATGGTCTCCTGCGAGACTATCCTCAAGACGGCCCGGGAAGTGAACGCCGACATCATCGGCCTGTCGGGCCTCATCACTCCGTCCCTGGACGAGATGGTGCATGTAGCAAAGGAGATGGAGCGTCAGGGGTTCAAGCTGCCGCTGCTCATCGGCGGTGCCACCACTTCCAAGGCCCACACCGCGGTGAAGATAGAGCAGAACTACTCCGAGCCCGTGGTCTATGTCTCCAACGCCTCCCGCGCCGTGGGGGTGGCCCAGAGCCTGCTGAGCCCGGAGCTCAAGCCCGCCTTCGTCGCCCGCATCGACAAGGAGTACGAGATTGCCCGGGATCAGCATGCCCGCAAGCAGCCGCGCTCCAAGCCGGTCAGCCTGGCCCATGCCCGGGCCAACCGCCATCAGCTGGACTGGGTGGGCTATGAGCCCCCGGCGCCCCGGGAGCCCGGCGTACAGAAGTTCGAAAACGTGCCCATCTCGGTGCTGCGCCCCTACATCGACTGGACGCCGTTCTTCCTGAGCTGGGAGCTGGCGGGCAAGTTCCCCCGCATTCTGGAGGATGAAGTCGTGGGGGAGGAGGCGACGCGCCTCTACGCCGACGCCAACGCCATGCTGGACCAGCTGGAGAAGGATCAGAGCGTGCGCTGCGCCGGCATTGTCGGCCTGTTCCCCGCCAACGCCGTGGGGGACAGCATCGAGGTCTACACCGACGAGACCCGCACCCAGGTGCGCAAGGTGCTGCACCACCTGCGCCAGCAGAGCGAGAAGCAGGGCTTCCCCAACTACTGTCTGGCGGACTATGTGGCGCCGAAGGAGAGCGGCAAGCCCGACTGGATCGGCGCCTTCGCGGTGACCGGCGGCATCGGCGAGGAGGCCATCGCCAAGGCCTACAAGGCGGACCACGACGACTACAACGCCATTCTCATCCAGGCGGTGTGCGATCGCCTCGCCGAGGCCTTTGCCGAATACCTCCACGAGCAGGTGCGCAAAGTGCACTGGGGCTATGCCCCGGACGAGGCACTCAGCAACGAGGAACTGATTCGCGAAAATTATCAGGGGATACGTCCGGCGCCGGGCTACCCGGCCTGCCCGGAGCACACCGAGAAGGGGAGCATCTGGGAGCTGCTGGACGTGGAACAGGCCATCGGCATGCAGCTCACCGAGTCCTACGCCATGTGGCCGGGGGCGGCGGTATCCGGCTGGTACTTCTCCCACCCTGAGAGCAAATACTTCGCGGTGGCCCAGATCCAGCAGGATCAGGTGGAAGACTACGCCCAGCGCAAGGGGATGACCCTGGCAGAGGCCGAACGCTGGCTGGGACCCAACCTGCACTGATCCCCGTCTGCCTCGCCTCACGCGGTGCGGGGCAGACGCCGGGTACGCACGCCATATCGAGGTTGCCATGAAGATTGGATTTGTCGGTCTGGGGGCTGTGGTGCAGACAGCCTATCTGCCTGCACTCGCAGCCCTGGCCGAAAATACCGAGATATGGGGCTTTGATCCCGCCATCACCCTGCCCGGCGTCATGTCTGCGCCGACCCTGGAAGCCCTGCTGGCCAAACCCCTGGATCGGCTGGTGATCGCCACCCCTTCCCTGCTGCATCTGCCCGTGTTGGAGCAGGCACTGGCCAGCGCCATTCCCCTCATCCTGGTGGAGAAACCCGTGGTGGCCACCCTGGCCCAGCACGATCGCCTGCACGCCCTGCTGGCGGACCCCGAGGTCGCAGCCAGGGTGCTGGCGCTGGATCACTGGATGGCCCGCAATGCCATCCAGCAGTTGCTGCTGAGCGGCAAACTGGATGAAGGCTGGCAGCCTCGGGCACCAGGCTTCGCCGGGGTCGGGCTGGCCACCCTCGCCGATATCAGCGCGGTGGAGGGCTTTTTGCTGGAACCCTGCGGCCTGGACGAGACGGGGCATCCCTGTGCCCTCAACTTCGCCACCGGGGAGCCGGATCGGCGGGTCCTGCGCCATCCAGACGGGGTGATCCTCGACATCGGCACCCATCTGCTGGCGATGATCCGGGAACTGCTGGTGGCCCTGGGTGGAGACGACCGCCTGCACCTGATCGCGGAGGACGTCTGCGACCGGCTGGGGCAGCCCATCCGGCGCGGGGATCTGGAGACCGCCGAGGGGCGAGCCTGCCTGCGCGGCGAGGCGGCAGGGGTGCCCCTGACCCTCTGGCTCGACAAGTATGCCGGTCCCGGGGTGGAGAAGAAGGGGCTTTGCCTGCACTTCAAGGACGGGCGGCGCATCGAGCTGCTTCGCCGCGGCAACCTGGAGTGGCTGCACCATCACGACGTCGACGGGATGCGGGGCTGGCAACATGAGGGACCCCTCTATCGCCACTGCATCGCCCAGACCCTGCTGGCCCCCGTGCCTTTGGGAGGCTGGGCCGGCACCACGGCGCGCCGTTTGCAGGAGGTCGCCCTGCTGCTTGAGTTGCAGCAAGGGCTGCGCGGCCCCCATTGACGTCGCTGTGGGCCATCGGGCATGAGGGCTGGTGGCTGGCGCCGTCTTGCAGAACGGTCTGTTCTTGAGTGCGGCACTCTCGGTTTTTGCCTGTTCTTGCAGAACCGCGCATGGTGAGGGGAAAGGATTGGCGTTGCCAGTCGTTCATGGCACCTTATACTCTCCAGTCCGATTATCAGGTCTGCCATTTCCATGAATATTGCCATTTTATCCCGTGAGCCCAACAACTACTCCACCCGCCGTCTGGTCGAGGTGGCCCGGGCCCGTGGGCATCAGGTCGAGGTGCTCGACACCCTGCGCTGCTACATGAACATCGCCTCCCACAGCCCCTCCATCCATTACGAAGGACGGGAGCTGGAGAGCTATGACGCCGTGATCCCGCGCATCGGTGCCAGCATCACCTTCTATGGCACCGCCGTGCTGCGCCAGTTCGAGATGATGAGCACCATGGCTCTCAACAGCTCGGTGGCCATCTCCCGCTCCCGGGACAAGCTGCGAGCCATGCAGCTGCTCTCCCGTCACGGCATCGGCCTGCCGGTGACCGGCTATGCCCACAGCACCCACGACGTACCGGATCTCATCACCATGGTGGGGGGCGCCCCCCTGGTGGTGAAGCTGCTGGAGGGCACCCAGGGGATTGGCGTGGTGCTGTGCGAAACCCAGAAGGCCGCGGAGAGCGTCATCGAGGCCTTTATCCAGACCAACAACAACATCCTGGTGCAGGAGTACATCCGCGAGGCCAACGGCGCCGACATCCGCTGCCTGGTGGTCAACGGCAAGGTGGTGGCCGCCATGCGCCGCCAGGCCCAGCCGGGGGAGTTTCGCTCCAACCTGCACCGGGGTGGCACAGCCGAAGCCATCAAGATCACGCCGGAAGAGCGTGCCACCGCCGTGCAGGCCGCCAAGATCATGGGGCTGGACGTGGCCGGGGTGGACATCCTGCGTAGCGCCCGCGGCCCGCTGGTGCTGGAGGTGAACTCCTCCCCCGGTCTGCAGGGGGTGGAAGCCGCCTCCGGCAAGGACGTGGCGGGCAAGATCATCGAGTTCCTCGAGCTCAAGGCGAGCCGCAAGCACAAGCCGGCGGAATGAGTCCCAAACGAGTGTCAGACAGGTAAACACAGGGCGCCCTCGGGCGCCTTGTTGCTATCTGGGGGGTGGGCTGGAAGGCTGCGGGCTTGCCGGGAAGTGTCTCCCTTCTCCCACAGTGTTGAACAGCCGGGAAGAAGGGCCGGGAATCAGGGGGTTATGCCGCCCCGGGGGCGCCGGGGATCATCACCAGCCGGGCGCTGAAGACCCCCTCCACCAGATGGGTCTCAATCTGCCAGCCCAGCTTCTCGCAGATGCGCTGGATGATGGTGAGACCGCAGCCGTAGCCGAGGATCTGATCCGGCGCGGCGGCGGTGGGGTTGCTGATGGTGAGCACCTGCTCGTGCAGGGTGATCTCGATGTGCCCCTCGGCGTAGCTCAGGGCGTTTTTCAAGAGGTTGCCGAGGGCGATGGCGAGCAGGGAGAGGGGGGCCTGCACCTCGCTCTCCTCGTCCAGTTGCAGGCGAATGTCCAGCGTCTCCCGTTGCAGCAGGGGAGCGAGGCGGGTCAGCTCCCGGCGAATGAGCGGCGCCACCTGCTGGGGCGGGCGCTCCACGGCCTCCTTGCGTCCCAGCAGCAGGAAGGTTTCGGTGAGCAGGGCCATCTCGTCGGCGGCGGCGCGGATGCGGCTGACGGCGCGGGCTGCCGGGGCGGGCAGGTCATTCACCTTGCCGAGCAGGGCCGCGGATCCCTGGATCACCATGTTGGGGGTGCGCAGCTCGTGGCTGGCAAAGCGGCTGAACTCCTGTTCACGGGCAAACACGGCGGCTACCTCGTGCTTGCCCGCCAGCAGCGCCTGCTCTATCTCTCGCAGCTCCTGCCAGGGGGCATCGGGCACGAAGTCCCCCTGATCCGGGGTCAGGTGGGCGACCCGCTGGCGCAGCCGCTCCAGCGGCCTGGTGATGTGACGCACCAGCCAGATGCCGAAGGCGAGGCTCCCCAGCAGCAGGGCCAGGCCGATGAGGCGGGTCACCAGATGCAGCTTGGCTTCGTAAGGGTCGAGGTAGTCGTCCGCATCGTCGTTGAACACCAGATAGAGCAGCCCCTGACCCGAGGGGTGGGCGCGTACCAGGAAGTGCTTGTCCTCCCGGCCCAGCTGATGCTCGAAGAAGCCGGAGCTCTGGTAGGCCTTGAGCCAGGCGGGCAGGCGGCCCGCCTCTGTCCAGTAGCTGGAGAACTGGCGCGGACTGGGGGCGGGGGCCGCCATCCCGAGGCGCAACCAGTCGTCGTCATAGCGGGTTGCCTCCGCCTCCAGCCAGTGGCGCAGGCTCAGCTCCTCCATCTTGTTCTCGGCCACCACTATCAGCAGGCTCAGGATCACCAGCAGCAGCAGACCGGCCCCTCCCAGCGCCAGCACCAGGCGCCGGCGCAGGCTCGGCAGGCCGGAGGCAAGGGGCGGCGTCGGGTTCGTCATGGGGTCACCAGCCGGTAGCCCTGGCCGTGCAGGGTCTCCAGCATGGGGGTGGGGAAGGGCTTGTCGAGGGCGCTGCGCAGGGCATAGATGTGGCTGCGCAGGGCGTCGGAGTCGGGCTCCTCGTCGCCCCAGACGGTGTCGAGCACCTCCTGGCGCGTCACCAGCTGGGGCGCGCGCTTCACCAGCAGGGTGAGGATCTGGAACGGGATCTTGCCGAGCTTGAGCTCCACCCCGGCGCGGGTGGTGCGGCCGCTGGCGGGATCCACCGTCAGATCGCCAAAGCAGAGCACGCCCATGTCCCCTCTGGGGCCACGCAGGCTGAGGGCCTCCAGGCGCACCTCCAGCTCCTCCATGGCGAACGGCTTGACCAGATAGTCGTCGCCCCCCGCCCGAAAGCCTGCCAGCTTGTCCTCCAGGCTGTCACGGGCGGTGAGAAAGAGCACCGGGGTCGCGATGCCGTCCGCACGCAGCCGCTCCACGGTACGCAGGCCGTCGAGGCGCGGCATCATGACGTCCATGATGATGACGTCGAAGCGCTCCTGGGCCAGCAGTTGCAGCGCGGCCTGGCCATGATAGGCGCAGTCCACCCTGTGCCCGGCCAGCGCCAGATAGTCCATGATGGTCTCCGCCACCTGGGGACTGTCTTCCACCACCAGTATTTTCATGCTCTGATCTCCTGGTCTGTGCCGCTATTTCACGGCCATTTCACACCGGATGGGTCATCCTGTGTGCCAGTGTAACCCCGAGGATCCCCGATGAAGAAGTCTCTCTGCGCCTTCTGGTTATTGATTCTATTGCCTTTTGGTCTGGTGCAGGCGGCCGAGTTCAAGCTCACGGGCCGCACCACCTGGCAGCTTGGCCAGTTGATGGTCAATGGCATTCCCTTCGTGATCGATGAGCGCACCCGCTTCAAGGATGGCTTGGATGAGGACGATCTCGGCGGGACCTGGGTCGATCTGGAAGGGGTCGTGCAGGAGACGGCGGCAGGGGCGCGGCGGCTCGTTCGCGAGGTGGAGGCGCTGGAAGAGGAGGACGAGATGGAACTGGAAGGGCCGGTGGAAGGGGGACGGATCTGGGGTTATGTCACCTCGGATGGGAGCCTCTCCCCGTTCGAGGGACGCTGGCTGGAGCTGGAGTGCAAGTTTGACGGCATGCGCCTGAGCCAGTGCCGGGAGGATGACTGACCGGTCAGGGCGGACCGGGAAAAATTGCCCGTCCGGGGCCATAGTTAAACCTCACCCCGTGACCCCGGACCGCCTGCCATGACCCGAACCGCACTCTGCCTGCTGCTGTTGCCCTTCTGCACCCTTGCCGACGACGCCGAGCTCTGGCTGGTGGAGCTGGAGCACAACGACGGGGTGCGCCTGCAATTCCAGGGGGCTGAGCTGGAGCTCGGCAGTGCCGAACTGCACGGCGTGGCGCAGCCGGACGGACTCGTGCCCGGCATGCACCTCGCGATCCAGAGCCGCTACGGCGTCGCCGAGACGATCCGGGTGCTCGACGGGGCGCCGGATCCGGCGCTCGGGGCCAACTGGCGGCGGGCGGAGGATCGACTGCTCACCCACAATCAGCAGGCATTGCTGCTACAGGAACTCGGCGTGCTGGTGTTTGATGCTGACACTCGCTGGATCAACGGCAGCGCTGCCGATTTGCAACCGGGTCGCCGCCTGGTGCTGAGCCGGGATGAAGAGGGCCGCCTCACCGATATCCTCATTCCCGACCCCGAGGATCCCCTCGACGCCGAAGAGTGAGACCTCTCTCCCTTTCCCCTTGTTAATGGCTTGTACTTTAAATTTCCCCACTTATACTGGCGCACATCTTGTCGGAGTGCTGACCGTCGAACGACGCTAAGCTGAGACCGTTAATTCGGGATCCGTGGAACCTGATCAGGTTAAGACCTGCGAAGGGAAACAAGGGTAACTTGCGGGTTACCGCGCTAGGGAAGGCACACCTTCCCGCCAGCTGGAGGCAGACCGCCTCTGGCTGGCACAGGCGCACAGGGGGAGGTTGTCCCGTCCGGTTGTCCTTAGGGCGCCGGGTTTCCAGACTAGGGAAACAACGGGACGGCAGAGCAGGGAAGATCCATGCCCGGCTCACTCCCCCGAGCACACCCCGCCGCAAGTTCATCTTCTCCTCGAACTCCAGACAAGCAAACACCCATAACTTCAACCAGTTAATGTGAGTTTTGCTATGTCTACCAATGTATCTGATACCACCAAATCCAGCCGCCGCGAGCAGCGCTCCAGCGCCCAGACCTTTATCGACAACCTCAAGGGGATGGCGCACCCCAACTCCCGCCGCATCTTTATCCAGGGTTCTCGCCCTGACATCCGGGTGCCACTGCGGGAAATCCAGCTGGCCGACACCTTCGTCGGCGGCACCAAGGACGCTCCCCAGTTCGAGCCCAACGAGCCGGTGCCGGTTTACGATACCTCGGGCCCCTATGGGGAAGAGGCCGCCCCCATCGACGTGCGCCGCGGTCTGCCGCGTCTGCGGGAGAACTGGGTGCTGGAGCGCGATGACACCGACGCGCTGGACGGGCTGAGCTCCACCTTCACTCAGGAGCGGCTGGCGGACGAGGGGCTGGATCACCTGCGCTTCGAACATCTGCCGAGCGCCCGCCGTGCCAAGCCGGGCCGCCGGGTCACCCAGCTGCACTATGCCCGCCAAGGCATCGTCACTCCCGAGATGGAATTTATCGCCCTGCGCGAGAACATGGGCCGCGAGCGGGTGCGCTCAGAACTCCTGCGCACCCAGCACCCGGGTCAGGGCTTTGGCGCCAGACTGCCCCAGAACATCACCCCCGAGTTCGTGCGCGATGAGGTGGCCGCCGGTCGCGCCATCATCCCCAGCAACATCAACCACCCGGAAGCGGAGCCCATGATCATCGGCCGCAACTTCCTGGTGAAGATCAACGCCAACATCGGCAACTCGGCGGTCACTTCCAGCATCGAAGAGGAAGTGGAGAAGCTGGTCTGGTCCACCCGCTGGGGTGCCGACACCGTGATGGATCTCTCCACCGGCCGCTACATCCACGAGACCCGCGAGTGGATCCTGCGCAACAGCCCGGTGCCCATCGGTACCGTGCCCATCTACCAGGCGCTGGAGAAGACCAACGGCATCGCCGAAGACCTCACCTGGGAGCTGTTCCGCGACACCCTGCTGGAACAGGCCGAGCAGGGGGTGGACTACTTCACCATCCACGCCGGCGTCTTGCTGCGCTTCGTGCCGATGACTGCCAAGCGCCTCACCGGCATCGTGTCGCGTGGTGGCAGCATCATGGCCAAGTGGTGCCTGTCGCACCACAAGGAGAACTTCCTCTACGAGCACTTCCGCGAGATCTGCGAGATCTGCGCCGCCTATGACGTCAGTCTGTCGCTGGGTGACGGTCTGCGTCCGGGCTCCGTCTATGACGCCAACGACGAGGCCCAGTTCGCCGAGCTGCGCACCCTGGGCGAGCTCACCAAGATTGCCTGGGAATACGACGTGCAGGTGATGATCGAGGGCCCCGGCCACGTACCCATGCACATGATCGAGCGCAATATGACCGAGCAGCTCGAGCACTGCCACGAGGCGCCGTTCTATACCCTGGGCCCGCTCACCACCGACATTGCACCGGGGTACGATCACTTCACCTCCGGCATCGGCGCCGCGCTCATCGGCTGGTACGGCTGCGCCATGCTCTGCTACGTGACCCCCAAGGAGCACCTGGGCCTGCCCAACAAGGAGGACGTGAAGCAGGGGCTCATTACCTACAAGATCGCCGCCCACGCTGCTGACCTTGCCAAGGGCCACCCGGGCGCCCAGATCCGCGACAACGCCATGTCCAAGGCGCGCTTCGAGTTCCGCTGGGAGGATCAATTCAACCTGGCCCTGGATCCCGACACCGCCCGCGCCTACCACGACGAGACCCTGCCTCAGGAGTCCGGCAAAGTGGCACACTTCTGCTCCATGTGCGGGCCCAAGTTCTGCTCCATGAAGATCACCCAGGACGTGCGCGACTACGCCGCCAAGCTGGAAGCCGTAGAGATAAAGCTGGTCGGCATGGACGGTCAGCAGGAGCGGGTGGTGGCCGAGGTGGAGAGCGGCATGGCCCGCATGGCTGAAACCTTCAAGGAGACCGGCGGCGAGATCTACCATCAGGCGGCGACCCTGAAGCAGGCCGCAGGGGAGGAGGCGTGAGCTGCGAGCGCGGGGCTGTCAGCCCCGCCGACCTGTCCGCCGTGACGCAGGCCCGCCCCGTGGTCTGGACCATCGCCGGGTCCGACTCCGGCGGCGGGGCCGGCATTCAGGCCGACTTGCACACAATGCATGACCTCGGCGTGCACGGCTGCTCTGTCATCTCCGCCATCACCGCCCAGAACTCGGTGGCGGTGAAGATGGTCGACCCCGTGCTGATGCAGACCTTCGCCGCCCAGATCGATGCCCTGGGGCTGGATCTGCCACCCGCCGCCATCAAGATAGGCCTGCTGCCGACCCGGCTGCATGTGGAGGTGCTGGCACGCAGGTTGTCGACCGTCGAGGCTCCCTTCGTGGTCTACGACCCGGTGGCCATCGCCAGCACCGGCACCCCCATGGCGGAGCCCGGCATGCTGGTGGCGGTGCGCGAGCACCTGCTGCCGCGCCTCTCCTTGATCACCCCCAATGGTCCCGAGCTGGAAGCCCTGACCGGCCTGCCCGCCACCAGTCCCGAGCTGGTGCGCCTCGCCGCCCGGCGGCTGCGCGAACTCGGCGCTCGCGCCGTGCTGGTCAAGGGGGGCCACCTTGAATGGGGCGGGGATCTCTGCCTCGACTACTACCAGGATGAGACCCGCGAATTCTGGCTCGCCGCGCCGCGCCTCGATACCCGCCACGGTCACGGCACCGGTTGCGCTTACGCCAGCGCCATCGCCGCCGTGGTGGCGCAGGACTATCCGGTGGAGGACGCCATCACCCTGGCGCGCGCCTACCTGCAACAGGGCTTGGCGGCGGCGCAAGGGGTGGGGGCCGGCCCCGGCCCCATCGCCCATCTCGGCTGGCCTGCTGATCTTGCCCACTTCCCCCGTGCCGTGCTGGCGGGATCGCCGCTCGATCGCCGCTTCGGACTTTATGACGCGAGCAGCGCCCGTCTGCCGCAGGGCCCCTTCGCGCCGACCGAACACCACCTCGGCCTCTATCCGGTGGTGGATTCGGTCAAGTGGCTCAAGCGTCTGCTGGGGGCCGGGGTCAAGACCATCCAGCTACGGATCAAGAATCTGCCCGCCACAGAGGTGGCGCCGGCCATTCGTGATGCGGTCGCGCTCGGTCGCCGCCATGGGGCGCGGCTCTTTATCAACGACTACTGGCAGCAGGCCATCGAGGCGGGGGCCTGGGGCGTGCATCTGGGGCAGGAGGATATGGAGACCGCCGATCTCGCCGCCATTCAGGCGGCGGGGCTGCGCCTTGGCATCTCCACCCACGGCTACTTCGAGCTGATGCGGGCCCGCGAGCTTGCCCCCTCCTATATCGCGCTCGGCCATATCTTCCCGACCAACACCAAAGCGATGCCTTCGCGCCCCCAGGGGCTGGCGCGGCTGCACCACTACCGCGCCCTGATGGCGCAGTGGCCCACGGTGGCCATCGGTGGCATCAGCGAGGAGCGGGTGGCGGCGGTCAAGGCAAGCGGGGTCGGCAGCATTGCGCTGGTCTCGGCCATCACGGCGAGCGATGACTGGCAGGGCGCGACCGAGCGGCTGCTCGCTGCCGTGGGGGCGGGGGATGAACCGCGCTCGGCCTGCGTGATACGGGAGGCAGAACATGCGCTCTGATGCCGCTTCTCTCAGTGACAAAGAGTATCTGCGATACGGCCGCCAGCTGATGCTGGCGGAAGTGGGGGAAGCAGGTCAGGCGCGGCTGAAAGATAAATCCGTGCTGATCGTGGGCCTCGGCGGGCTCGGCTCGCCGCTCGCCCTCTATCTGGCCGGCGCCGGGGTGGGCACCTTGTGGCTGGCCGATGGCGACACGGTGGATTCCAGCAACCTGCCGCGCCAGATCCTGTTCGATAGCGAGGCGGTCAACCACTCCAAGGCGGAGCTGGCCCGCGAGCGCTTGGCGGCCCACAACCCGCTGGTGGAGCTGATTGCCATCAATCAGCGACTCGATGCCGCCAGCCTGCCGGGGTTTGTGACCGAGGTGGATCTGGTGATCGACTGCTGCGACAACCTCGCCACCCGCCAGGCCATCAACGCCGCCTGCGTGGCCCAGGGCAAGCCCTGGGTCTGTGCCGCCGCAGTGGGCTGGCAGGGGCAGCTGATGGTGCGCACCAGCAGCGATCACGCCTGCTACGCCTGCCTCTATCCGCTGGATACCAAGGTGAGTCAGAGCTGCGAGACCAGCGGTGTCACCGGCCCGCTGGTCGGGGTGATGGGCTCTTTGCAGGCGCTGGAGGCACTGAAACTGCTGCTCGGGATGCCGAGCCCGGTGGCGGGCACATTGCGCCGGTTCGATGCGTTGACCCATCAGTGGCAGACCCTCACGCTGGCTCCCGACCCCGATTGCCCGGTCTGCGGCAGCACCCACCCGGCTCAGGAGAATTAACCATGAAGATCCGATTGAACGATATCGAGCTGACGCTGCCCACCGGCCAGCGCCTGACTGAGCTGCTGGCGGTGCAGGAGATTCCCCCTCAGGGGGTAGCGGTGGCCCTTAACGGCGCCGTGCTGCCCCGTGGCCGCTGGGCCGAGACCCGTCTCAATGACGGGGACGAACTCCACCTCTTCACCGCCATTGCCGGAGGCTGACCCATGATGCTCGCAGTCCCATCTTCGCGTGTTCTGCCTTGCGGCGGCACTCCATCTCTACTTACCACTGTGGCGGGAGGCTGACATGCTCAAGATTGCCGATCACACCTTCTCTTCGCGCCTCTTCACCGGCACCGGCAAGTTTGCCCGCCCGGAACTGATGGCCGCCGCCATCGAGGCAAGCGGCTCCCAGCTGGTGACCATGGCCATCAAGCGCCTCGAACCGGGCAAGGCCCACGACGATATCCTCACGCCCCTTCGGCAACTCGGGGTCAAGCTGCTGCCCAACACCTCGGGGGCCAAGACCGCAGCCGAGGCGGTATTTGCCGCCCACCTCGCCCGCGAGGCGCTGGGCACGAACTGGCTCAAGCTCGAGATCCACCCCGACCCTCGTTACCTCCTGCCCGATCCCATCGAGACGTTGAAAGCCGCCGAGCAGCTGGTGAAAGAGGGCTTTGTGGTGCTGCCCTACTGCGGGGCCGACCCCGTGCTGTGCAAGCGGCTCGAAGAGGTGGGTTGCGCTGCCGTGATGCCGCTGGGCGCCCCCATCGGCTCCAATCAGGGGTTGGTGACCCGGGAGTTTCTCTCCATCATCGTCGAGCAAGCCAATGTGCCCGTGGTGGTGGATGCGGGCATCGGTGCGCCGAGCCATGCGGCCGCCGCCTTTGAGCTCGGCGCCGATGCCGTGCTGGTCAACACCGCCATCGCGGTGAGCGGCGACCCGATCGCCATGGGCCGCGCCTTTGCGCTGGCCTGCACCGCCGGGCGCAGTGCCTATGAAGCCGGTCTCGGCGCCCGCGCCCTGCAGGCCCAAGCCTCCAGCCCGCTTACCGATTTTCTGGGGGCGTTATGAGTCAGCATGCCAATGGCCCCACCCCGACCCTCCCCTTGCCAGGGGAGGGAGTATCGACTCCGCCCTCTTGTGAAGTAGGAGGTCGGGGGGGCGGATTAACACCTCCCCCTTGTGAAGGGGGAGGCCGGGAGGGGGTTGAGAGAAAGTCGGAGAGTTTTCTCGATAGATGGCTCGAGCTGGAGTGGGACGATATCGGCATGCAGATCCGCGCCAAGACCGCCGCCGATGTAGAGCGGGCGCTGAATACCTCCCGCCGTACCCTGGCGGACTTTATGGCGCTGATCTCCCCGGCCGCCGAGGCGTATCTGCCGCAGATGGCAGCCGAGGCCGAGCGGCTCACTCGCCAGCGTTTTGGCAACACCATCGGCTTCTATGTGCCCCTCTATCTGTCGAACCTCTGCGCCAACGACTGCACCTACTGCGGCTTCTCCATGAGCAACCGCCTCAAGCGCAAGACCTTGAATAGCGAGGAGATTGAGCGCGAGTGTCTGGCCATCAAGGCGCGCGGCTTTGACAGCGTGCTGCTGGTGACCGGCGAGCACGAGCACAAGGTGGGGCTCGCCTATTTTCGGCAGGTGTTGCCCATCATCCGCCGTCACTTCAGCACGGTGGGGATGGAGGTGCAGCCCCTCTCTCAGGACGAATACGCCGAGCTGAAAACCCTCGGCCTCGATTCGGTCATGGTCTATCAGGAGACCTACCACGCCCCCACCTATGCCCGCCACCATCTGCGTGGCAACAAGCGGGACATCGCATGGCGCCTCGCCACGCCGGATCGGCTCGGCCGTGCCGGTATCGACAAGATAGGGCTGGGGGCGCTGATCGGTCTCTCCTCGGACTGGCGCGCCGACAGCTACTTTGTCGCCGAGCACCTCGCCTGGCTGGAGCGCCACCACTGGCAGAGCCGCTACTCGCTCTCCTTCCCGCGCCTGCGCCCCTGCACCGGGGGGTTGGAGCCGGAGGTTGTGATATCGGATCGCCAGCTGGCCCAGCTTATCTGCGCCTGGCGCCTCTTCTCGCCCACGCTGGACTTGTCCCTCTCGACCCGCGAGTCGGCTACGTTTCGCAACGGCGCGGTGCGCCTTGGCATCACCCAGATGTCGGCCGAGTCGCGCACCCAGCCGGGTGGCTATGCCGAGGGGGATAAAGAGGAGCTGGAGCAGTTCGCCATCCACGACGACAGGCCGGTGGGGGAAGTGGCCGCCGCCGTGCGGCAGGCAGGGTTGCAGCCGGTGTTCAAGGATTGGGAACCCTTCCTGGGCCGATAGGGGCGGCCACGCCCCCCTTTACCGGCGGCGCCCGGTATAACGATTGGGCGCCGTTCGGCCACACACCTTGCTGGTGGCGACCCTTTGGCTCCCTCCCCTGCGAAGGGGAGGGCTGGGGAGGGGTCTTTATGCGGCATTTCATTGCCATCGTAGGGTCGATTAGCCGTCAGGCGTAATCGTCCGTTCCGAGGCATGGTGTTGGCGGCAGGAGCCGTTGTGTGGTGGCACGGCCTTGCCGTGCAGGACGCGAGGCCGCTGGCCTCGAAGGGGTTTCGCCCGCCCTTCGGGCTTGGTCGAGTAACTTTTCTTTGCGTGGCCAAAGAAAAGTCACCAAAAGAAAGGCCACCCCCGCTTATTCGCCCGACTTCGTCGGGTTCCTTCGTCTCACCCGCTTGTCCGACGGCACGCGCCGACGGGCCATCCATGGCCCGGCGCCGCTCGCTCGACATCCTGTCTCGCGGCCTGGACAAGCGGGTTCGTCTCAGCGAATAAGAGGGGGAACCAAGACCGCGCCCGATCTTGGCCAGTTAGTACGGTGTGCGTTGTAATGCTCGTTCATGTCACACCTCTCAATATCAACAGGGAAATATCCCCAACTATCTGATATATGGCGTAGTATCGGAAATAACTGACTCTGGATGAGGCTTTCAAACTAGGGAAGGTGCGAATAAGTCATATGGCACGAGAGCATTTAATGGTAACCCATTGATATTAAATGACTAAAACTTTCATTTTTTGTTCGTGGGATACTTGTTCGCACTTTCCCTAATTGACGTGTTTGTGTTGGATGTTTCTCGTTCATAAGTGGTCAATCTGGGGAAAGGAGTCTCGATATTGTGGGGGGGGCTGCGGATTGATGTTGCTTGGTTGAGATTCACATGACATCTGTATTGTGTTCTTGTCCTGCCTTATACACCTGTCTGGGCCAATCCCTGTCGCCTGATTGCCGGCTGCGCATCGACCCGGAGCCGGTTTGTCTCTAGCATGGGAGGGATGCGGGGCTGGTGCTCCGCCCCCACGGGCTTTTGGCGAAGTCCGTCCTGCGGACTTCTGGCGGAGAGAAAAGATGAAGCTGCGTTCCTTGTTGATGGTGGGTGCCCTGCTGCTGGGCGGATGTGCGGTCAATCCCTATGGGGGGACGCCTGCGCCGGTCGGCGAGCCGGACAAGCCGGTGACCAAACCAGAGAAACCCGTGGCCGAGCCTGACAAGGCCGAGCCGGTGCCTGCTCCCAAACCCGTGGCACCGACGGGGCTGGCGGTCGCCCTGGCCGATGACTTCCTGAAGGCCGCCGATGTGCAGGCACTGGCGGGCAGCAGCCCGGTACTGCTGCTGATGGCGCCCCAGAACGGTACAGGTGAGCCCTTCAGCACCCAGCCCCTGGCGGTGGCCATGATCCAGCGCATTCAGGCCAATAGCGGCTTTCGTTTCGCAGACCCGGGCCAGGTGGCGGCCATCACGGGTCAGCTTGAATACCAGCAGGGGGGCATGAACCCCGCCTCCCTGGTGCGTCTGGGTCGCCAGACCGGGGCGGGTTACATGCTCTACGGGGATCTCCTCTCTGAAGGGGGCCGCTACCGGCTCGCCATGAGCCTGATGGATCTCAAGAGCGGTGAACTGCTCTGGAATGCCAGCCGATCCGCAGCCCGCTGATGCCGGCTCGCCGGATCCCTCTTGACCGGGATCCGGCCTTGCCCCCCTTGTCCGGGGGCGGGAATACCCCTGTGGCGCCCCTGACGTCATAGGGGTTGGCATGTCGCACTGCCTGAAGGCAAAAACACCTTCCTGACTGTCTGAGAATTCTGGTTCTGACAGCATCCCCGATTGCTACCATTCACTTTGCCGGAGGCTTGTCCGGTGAACACGTCACCGATCGCATCCTTCCCGCCCGGCAGGCAGCTTTCTGCCCCTGTGCGATACTCCATGAGTCTTGTATAACAGGAGTACAGGGACCTACTCCCATGGATAGTAAGGAGCTCGGATGGCGCTCTCAGTGGCACAACTCTACGAAGTGATGGCCCAGTTGCCGGATCCCGTTTTCATCCTCAGCGAAGATGGCTACTACATCGAGTACATCGGCGGGATGGAGCAGCAGTCCTACCAGAACGGCAACCCGCTGATCGGCAGACAACTGCTGGACGTGCTGCCCGAGGACAAGGCGCAGTGGGTGATGGCGCAGGTGGCTCAGGCCCTCGCCAGCGGCCAAGTGCAGGTGGTGGAGTATGACCTCTCCCCCGCCGAGGTGGACGGCATCGACGCCGACGCCGGGCCCCAGGGAATGCAGCGTTTCGAGGGCAAGATAGCGCCCTTGCCCTCTTTATATGAGGGGAAGCGGGCGGTGACCTGGATGACCCGCAGCATCACCCGCCAGCACGAGCTGCAACAGCGGCTCAAGCGGCTCGGGGAGACGGATCAGCTCACCGGCCTCTACAACCGCCACTTCTTCTTCGACCAGTATCACCACAGGGTGCAGGGGCAGCATCTCACCGGCCTCATCATGCTGGATCTCGATCACTTCAAGCAGATCAACGATCGCTTCGGCCACCAGACCGGTGACAAGGTCCTGTGCCGGGTCTGCGAGTGCGTCTCTGCCCAGTTGCGGGGGGAGGATCTCTTCGTGCGCAGCGGTGGCGAGGAGTTTCTGATCCTGCTGCCGCAGATCGACGAGGGGATATTGCTGAAGGTGGCGGAGCGGATCCGCGCCGCAGTGGCGGCCATGGCGCCGGATCCCGCCCCCGTGACCGTGAGTCTGGGCACCACCCTGATCCGGCCGGGAGAGGATCTTGGCACCGTGCTGGCCCGGGCGGACGAGTGGCTCTATCGGGCCAAGCGGGGCGGGCGCAACCGGGTGGCCCATGATGGGGCGCCCTGAGGGGCGCAGTGAACAGGAAAGAGGGCGACCCGGGGTCGCCCTCTTTCATTTGGCCGGGCCAGATCAGCCGAACAGGGTCGAGATATTCTGCCCCGCCATCAGCAGGCCGATGGCCAGGGCGCTGAACCAGACCAGGGTGGCGGCGACCAGGGCATAGCCGAGGGCGACGAAGAGACCGTCCCGCTGCAACATGCCGATGGCCAGCAGCAGGATGGCCCAGGCGGGCATGGCGTTGGTGAAGGGAATGGCGCCCAGCGGCAGCATCAGCAGCAGGGCGGCCAGCATGATGAGCAGGCCGTTGCAGCGGTTGATGGTCACGCTGCCGGTCAGGATGAGCAGGCGCGGGCGGATGAAGCGGTCGATGCGGGCCAGCAGATCCGCCCCCTTGTGCAGGGTCGGCTTGAGGTGCTCGGCGGCAAAGCGGCGCTCCATCAGGAAGGCGGGCAGCCAGGGCACCCGGTTGAGGGTGATGCCGATGCCGATGAAGAGGATCAGCAGGCCAAAGGGGGTGCTGACGCCGGGAATGGAAACCGGCAGCAGGAAGGGAACCGTGAGCAGCACGCAAAACAGCAGCATGCCCTGCTCGCCCACCAGGGCCAGCATCTGGCGCAGGCTGATGTGGCTCTCCTCGATGGCGTGGGCGGTGGCCCTCAGGGTATCGGAGAGCGTGCTTTGGGGGTCGTTGAGTTGCGCGGCAACCATTCCTGAGATCCTCGTCTGTTGATGCCACCGCTGTGGCGCCGCCAGCTTACGGGGACGAGGTTAATCCCGGATGAATAACCCCGGGGAGCACAGATATTTCCATCGGGAGCGGGGCAATGGGGCTGGTACAGCCCCCGTCCAGTGTGGGAGACGGGCGCTCTGATATGCTTTGCGCAGGTCTTTCACCAAAGGATGAGCACATGAGAGGAGCGATGGGGATGGTGCCGGGGCTGCTGCTGCCCCTGGCGGGCTGGGCAGCCGAGCCCCCGGCGACGGGCTGGCAGCTGACTCCCTTTGCGGGATACAGCTCGGCCATCGACTTTCGGGCCATGGACGAGCCGGCCCCCACGCCGCACGGGAGCGACATAGACACCCTGCAAGGGGAGCGCTCCGGCAGCTGGGGGCTATTCATCAGCAGGGAGGTGGATGACCCCGGCATGGTGGAGCTGCTCTACAGCCACCAGTCGACCCGGGTGTCCCCCGAACTGCCCGACAGGCTGACGGTGGACACCCTGCAGTTTGCCGGGGCCCTGACTCTCTCGGACAACCTGATGGCCCCCTATATCGGTGCCGGGATAGGGGTCACCCGCTTGGATGCCTACGACAGCGAGACGGCCCCTTCCATGTCCCTGGCCCTCGGGGTGCAGCCGCGCCTGACCGAACATCTGGCTGTGCGGGCCGAGGTGCGCGGTTATGGTGCCCTGGTCAACGACGACAGCCAGTTTCTCTGCAACCCCGAGATCTGCGCCTTTCGGGTGAGGGGGGAGCTGATCACCCAGTGGCAGGCCAATATCGGCTTGACCCTGAGGTTCTGAGCCCCGCTCGGACTAGGCGATGCCCTTGGTGAGGCGACTCAGGGGCTCGTTGACGTCGAACACCTTGTACTGCACCGCGCTGGCGCCCATGGCGAGCACCCGCTGCTCGTGCATGGTGGCGTAGGCGAGGGCGCTCCCCTCATCCTCGAACAGATAGATGCCGCCCGCCTCGCCGGTGCGCGGGTTCTCGGTCCAGATCTTGGAGATGAAGCCCGGCTCCCGGGTGATGGAGTCGGCCAGCGGCATGGCCGCAGCAGTGAGGGCCGGTCCCATCATCTCGGCGGGGAAGTTGAAATGGATCTGCAGCAGGCTGGGCATGATAAACCTCTCGTGGGCGTTGATTGACGGAATCCGCATCATAGGAAGCCGGTATCTTGGCTGCAAGAAGGCACATTTTCGTGGCATAGTTACCGCAAAGTAACCACTCACGAGCCATACCGTGCCCTCACTGCCCTGTCCCGCCTATCAGGTATTAAGCCTGCTGACCGGCAAATGGAAGCCGGCCATTCTGTTTCATCTGCGCGAACAGACCCGGCGCTTTGGCGACCTGCGCCGCTGCCTGCCCGAGGTGAGCCAGAAGGTGCTCACCGCCCAGCTCAAGGAGCTGGAGAGCGACGGTGTCATCATCCGCACCCTCTACCCCGACGTACCGCCCAGGGTGGAGTACAGCCTGAGCCCCCTTGGCGTCGCCCTGATCCCCCTGCTTCAGCAGATGCACGATTTTGCGCTGAACCACGTTGATCTGCTGGCTGGTCAGGGTCCTGTTTCTAGCGAGCCCGCAGCAACCAGCGGCTGAGGGCGGTGGCCGCCAGCAGTCGGTAGCCGAGCAGAGTGAGCGCCAGCAGCGCGGGTACCTTGAGGAGTTCCCACCACACCTGTTTGCCCTGGGGGCCGAAGATCATCAGCCACACCACCAGCATCATGTGCAGACAGTAGAGGCCGAGCACTTTGGGGGCCTGGCGCTCCAGCCAGCTGCCTTTGCCCCATGCGGGGTTGGCCAGCAGCAGGCCGAACAGCCCCAGCGCCCAGGGGAGCGAACCCAGCAGGAAATCATGACGAGCGAGGGGGACGGCGGCAACGCGCAGCAGACCTGCGGCCTCCAGGGCATAAAGCCCCATCCCCGCCATCATCATCAGGGCGCAGCGCCTGGCGTCCGGCTGCCAGGCACGCAGGCGCAGCTCGGCGCCGAGAGCCACGAACAGCAAGGAGAAGAAGGGGCCGTTGCGGGTCAGCAGGGCCCACTCGCCCCCCGGCAGCAGCGGGCCATAGGAGCCACCGATCAGGGCCAGGCTGTAGAGCAGGGCCCCCAGCAGCAGGGCCAGCCTTGGCAGGCGGGCCTGCTGGCAGAGCCCCAGGATCAGCACCGCCACCATCAGGGCGGGCAGGAACCAGAGGTGGATCATGCCGCCCACCCACCAGACGTTGAGATGATCCCCGAGCTGCATCTGCCACTGGCCCGCCATGGCGGGCAGGTAGCCCTCGCTCACCGCCGCGAGCGGGTTGAAGGGTATCAGCACGTAGAGCAGGCTCCACGCCAGCCAGAGCCCCAGCAGGGGTCGGCAGTAGCGCAGTGCGACCGTCAGCGGGTGGCCCGCGGCGAGGGCGGGTTGCAAGAAGTAACCGGCGCACAGGAAGAACAGCGGCACCGCGAAGCGGCAGAGCTGGTTGATGACGGCCCCGACCAGAGGGTAGGGCGTGCTGTCCCACAGGGCGGGGTCGAAGGGGTTGCTGAAAGGGGAGAGATGGATGGTCATCACGGCCAGGATGGCCACCACTCGCCCGCATTCGATGCTGGAGATGCGCATGATTCCTCGTGGCGTTCGGGAGCTGGGCGCACCCTATCAGCCGCAGGTGCTCCCTATCCAGCCGCCTGGTCGCCAACTGTGACCCCCATCGGCGGCCGGTTACCCTTTGTTACCCGAGGTGCGGGCAAGGTTACCGCCGCCGGGAGCGGGATCCCGTTTTGGTGTCGGTAAAAGGGCTAGAGCAGGGCCACCAGCACGGTGACCAGGGCGCCCAGCAGCAGCAGGGTGATGCCGCGACCGGCGGGGCCGTGCAGCTTGTTCCACATCAGCAGGCTGGTGAGGGCCAGCAGCAGCATGGCCAGGGCCGCCAGATCTCCCACCAGTTGCCAGGGCAGGCCGGTGCCCATGCCACGGTGCAGCCGGTTGAGGCTGGCAGCGAAGTTGGCCTGCTGCAGCTCGGTGCGCACCAGCAGAGTGCCTTCCACATAGCTGGCGGCCACGCTTTCGCTCAGGGTGACACCGCGCAGCTCCCAGCGGGCCGGCAGGGTGAGGGCGCCGGATGGTGTGGGCAGGGTCTGGGGCGGGGTGATCTGGGGTCGCCCCTCCTCGAACATGTCTGCATAACGCTGTTGCAGCAGGGCTTTCAATTCATCCGGGCTGGCCAGCGGCGTGCTCAGTACTATCTCTTCGCTCGATTTGGCGGTGTGGGGACCGGGCAGGGGCAGCACGGCCCTGTGTTGCAGCCAGAGGCCGGTGAGGCCGTAGAGCAGCATCAGGGTGAGGGTGGCAAAGCCGGCCCAGGCGTGGATGCGGCGCACCCACTTGTTGCTGTGCAGGGGGAGTTTTCTGCGTGTCATCGTTCGGTGCTTCATAACAATCTGGCCAGCGAACGCTGGCCAGAGGGGTCGGTAAACAGGGAGGATCAGAAGCGGTAGGCGGCGGTCAGGTGCAGCTGACGGGGCGTGCCCGGCATGATCTGGGCCGCGCTGGTGGCGCTGACGAAGTAGTCGTGATCGGTCAGGTTCTCCACGCTCAGCTGGGCTTCCCACTGGGGCCAGCGGTAGCCGGCACGGGCGTCGAAGCGGGCGTAACCGGGCAAGGTGGTGGTGTTGGCGTTGTCGGCGAAGCGATCCCCCACCGCCGTCATCCCGGTCTCGCCGAACCAGCCCTGCTTGCCGCTCTGGTAGCCGGCGAACAGCTGGCCGTTCTGGCGGGAGACGTTCATCGGTCGCTTGCCTTGCAGGTCCGCGTCTGCCTTGACCTGCTCGGCATCCTGGATGGCGACGCCGCCGCGCAGATAGATCTCGTCGGTCAGCTGGGCACGGGCGCTCAGCTCGATGCCGTCGGTGCGCTGCAGACCGGTGAGGATCACCCGGGTGGGATCCAGCGGATCCTTGCTGCGCTTGTTGTACATCTCCAGCCGGTAGAGGGAGAGGGTGGTGGCGAGGCGGCCGTTCAGCCAGTCGCTCTTCACGCCCCCTTCATAGAGCCGGGTGTGCTGGGGATCCAGGTTGTTGTTCTTGTCCCCCGGGGTGATGCCGATAAGCTCGCCGCCCACCGGGGTGAAGGTCTTGCTGTAGGAGGTGTAGAAGGCATGCTCCTCGATGGGGTTCCACACCAGGCCCAGGCGCGGACTCAGGCTGGTGACCGAGAGGGTCTCTTCCTTGTCGAGGTCGTTGCGGCGGCTGGTGACGGTGAAGTCGTCGCGGCGCAGGCCTGCCAGCAGGTGCCAGTCGCCCAGGCTGAGCTGATCCTGCACATAGAGGCCGACACCGCGCACCCTGTGATGGGCGTCGCTGGAGAGTTTCATGGCGCCGTCGTAGGTGGGCAGGGAGCCCGGATCATAGAGGTTGCCTGCCGGGATCGGGTTGGCGTTCTGGTAGAGCTTGGGGGTGCGATCCTGCCAGCCCTGCTCCAGGCCCACCAGCAGACGATGGGCGACGGGGCCGGTTTGCAACTGGCCTTCCGCCTCGGTGTTGCTGGTGAGGCTGCTGGCCTTGAGATCCTGCTGCCAGCGGGCGCGGGTCACCTTGTCACCCTTGACGCTGGTGACATAGGTGTTGTCGAACTGGCTGTCGAGAGTGGTGTAGCCGAGCTGCTGGCGCAGTTGCCACTGATCGTTGATGTCCCAGGTGAAGCGGGAGCGGGTGGACTGGGCCACATCGTCGATGAAGTCGCGGCGGGTGTCGCTGTAGACGCTCTCGATGGGGACATCCGCCGGGCGACCATCGACGCCGGGAATGCCGCGATCCGGGGTGCGATCGTGCTCGTTGCGCTCGTATTGCACCAGCCAGTTCAGGGTGTCGGTGATCTCCCAGTTGACGGAGGGGGCCAGCAGGGTGCGCTTGCTGGTCACGTCGTCGCGAAAGCTGTCTTTGTCTTCCTGGGCCAGGTTCAGGCGCACCTGTACCCGCTCTCCTGCCTCGCCGTTGAGGTCGGCGGCGAAGCGTCGGCTGTCGAAGCTGCCTACCTGGGCGCTGACGCTGGAGGCCTGCCCCTTCTGGGGAACCTTGCTGACCCGGTTGACGATGCCGCCCGTGCTGCCACGGCCGTAGAGCACGGCGGCGGGGCCCTTGAGCACTTCGACCCGTTCGATGTTGCCAAGGTCGCGGGTGTATTGCATGTCATCGCGCAGGCCGTCGAGGTAGAAGTCGTTGCTGGCGCTGAAACCGCGGATGGTGACGCCGTCAAAGCGGGTGTCGCCGCTGGCGTTGACGCCAGGGATGCCGGTCAGGGCTTCACTCAGGGTGGGCTGGCCGAAGGCGGTCAGCTCGCTTGCCTTGACGGTCTCGATGCTCTGGGGCACCAGCTTGGCCGGGGTGGCGGTACGGGTCGCGGTGGCGACCTCTTCATGTTGGCTGCGTTTGCCGACCACGGTCAGGGTTTCGTCTTCGGCACGGGGGCTGGTGCAAACCGCCAGCAAGGCGACGCCCAGCAAGGCGCGCGGGGAGTTGGAATGGTTCATCTGGGTGTGACTCTTTGTCGACCAATCGGCCTGAAATTGTTGATTTAATTGTAATTATTGATTTCTCTCATCGCGAGAGGTTGCTAATGATATTGATTTTCATTTGCCTTGCAAGGAGAAGATGCAAGAAAAAGAGATCATTGGCGGCAGGCACTGAGGGGGCTGGAACCTCGGGGAAAAGGCCGGGGGAACCTTGGTTCGGTTCGGAGGGGACGCTACCATGGTGGCCTCGCGCCTTGGCGCACCATCCGGAACACACAGGGAGAGAAACATGGTCGAGATCATCAGGGCGGATCTGCACAACCCTCGCCACGGCGAGGCGCTGATCGCGATGCTGGACGAATACGCCAGGGACGAGATGGGGGGCGGCAGTGCACTGGCGGACGAGGTGAAGGCGAATCTGGCCGACGCCCTGGCCGCGCGACCCGGTGCTCATGTGCTGCTGGCCTGGGTCGATGGGGAGCCCGCTGGCGTTGCCACCTGCTTCGAGGGTTTTTCGACCTTCGCCTGTCAGCCGCTGCTCAATATCCACGACGTGGCGGTGCACCCTGCCCATCGCGGCCAGGGCATCGGCAAGCGGCTGTTGGCGGAGGCGGAGCGGCTCGCCCGGGAGCTCGGTTGCTGCAAGCTGACCCTGGAGGTGCTGGAGGGGAACAAGGTGGCCCAGGCTGCCTATCGCGCCAGCGGCTTTGCGGGTTATGAGCTCGATCCCGAGGTGGGCCGGGCTATGTTCTGGCAGAAGAAGCTGGGGTGAGAGGGTCGGCAAACATGATCTGCCGGGCTTGCCTCTGAGACTCCTGTCCCCTAGAGTGGCACCAGATTTTTCAATGTGTTGATGGAACCGGCCCGGCCGGGTGAGTGACATGACCCTTTATGCTTCGGATCAGCGAGTGACCCGAATGAACTCCGTACAGATGCGCACGATGAAGCATTGTCCGGAGCCGGTGGAGGCCCAGACCTCCCATCCATTCATCGTGCAGTGACGACCGGATCTCGCTACCTCGCGGGAGCCGTGACCTTGCCGCACGACTGAACCAAGGCCATAGACGTTGCCTCGTCTATGGCCTTTTTTGTTGCCCCGCAGCCAGGCTGCGGGTGCGAGACAGAGCAGAGGCCCGCCCGGGTCTCTGCTTTTTTTATGGTTTGTCATGACCGACGGGTATGCTTGGCAAGGGCCGGGTCGTTGGCCAGAGAGGCTGACCATCTTCAAGAGGAAACAGTGCAATGTCACAAAATATCTATGACGAACCAGGGTTTTTTGAGGGCTATGCCCAACTGCCACGCTCCCTTCACGGGCTGGCGGGGGCGCCGGAGTGGCCGGCGCTGCAAGCCATGCTGCCGGATCTTGCCGGCAAGCGGGTGCTGGATTTGGGCTGCGGTTATGGCTGGTTCTGCCGGGCAGCCAGAGATCTCGGGGCTGCCGATGTGGTCGGTATCGATCTCTCCGCGAAGATGCTGGCCCGTGCCGCCGAGCTGACCCGGGATGAGGCCATCCGCTATCGGCAGGGGGATCTGGACGGTCTTGCGCTGTCCGATGAGCCTTTCGATCTCATCTACAGCTCCCTGGCGCTCCATTACCTGCCCGAGGTGACGCCGCTGTTTGCGGAGATCCACCGTGCGCTGGTGGCTGGCGGTAGCCTGGTGTTCTCGGTGGAGCACCCCATCTTCACCTGCCCGCAGCCGCAAGGCTGGCTGGTGGATGCAGAGGGACGCCGCTCCTGGCCCGTCAACGGCTATCAGGCGGAGGGCAAGCGGGTCAGCAACTGGCTGGCGGAGGGGGTGGTCAAGTATCACCGCACCCTGGGCACCTACCTCAATGCCCTTGTCGCCGCCGGGTTCCAGATCCGCCGCGTGGAGGAGTGGGGGCCGACGGCGGCGCAGATTGCGGCCAACCCGGCCCTGGCGGAGGAGGCGGAGCGCCCCATGCTGTTGCTGGTGTCGGCGTACAAACCCCTGGCCTGACGCAATAAAAAACGGCGCGCAGAGTGCTCTGCGCGCCGTGTCGTCAGGTGGTTGCCGACTTAGAAGTCGTAGCGGGCCGCCAGCTGGAAGTCATCCTTGGTGTTGAGCTTGCCGCTGTCATGGCTGTCGAGGTTGTTGATGCGGTACTCGCCGATGACGCGCAGGTTCTTGTTGAACTTGTACTGGGCACCCAGGGTGTAGTAGTCGATGGAGTCGTAGTCAGACTTGCCAGCCTGCTCCACCTTCTGCTTGTTCCACAGGGCCATCAGGCCGAAGCCGCTCTCGAAGTTGTAACCCAGCGCCCCTTCCCAGCCGGTGTGATCCTTGCCGGTGGCCAGGAAGTCGCTGCCGTCGGCATAGCTCAGAGCGGCGTAGAGGGCCTTGTTGTCGTACTTGGCGGAGAGCAGCCACAGCTTGGCATCCTCTTCACCGCTCTTGTCGCGGATGCCCACGTTGTAGGCGGTCCCCAGGGAGAGGTTGAACGGGAAGGTGTAGGCCACGGCGGCACCGTAGGCGGCATCGCTGTCCTTGCTGGAGGTCTCTTCGGTGTCACCGCCATCGAACTTGTAGCTGGTATCTACCTGGAAACCGTTGAACAGGCCGGAGTACTTCAGCACGGAGCCGGCGCGGTTGGTGGCGAAGGTGTCGGTCTTGGCGCCCAGTGCCTCGTTGCCGTAACCATCGGAGAGAGAGACATCAGTCCAGTCCGCCAGGAAGCCAGGAGCCCCTTTCTGGCGACCGAAGGTGACGGTCCCCCAGTTGGCGCCGACACCGGCGAACGCCAGACGGGTGCGCAGGTTGTCGGAGTTCTCGCTGACGGTCTTCTCGCTGTCGTTGATGTACATCTGCAGTTCGTACTGGGCCAGCGCCTTGAGACCCGGGTTGATCTCGCTCTCTACCTTGGCGCCCAGACGGACAAACTGGTTGGCCCCCTGCTTGTCGCTGTATTCGTTCTTGATGTCACCGTTGGCGTCCAGCTCTTTCTTCTCGCCGAAGAACTGGCCGGCGTAGATGCGGCCGTAGAGGTCGAGCAGGGTGCTCTCGTTTTTGTACACTTCGACGGCTTGAGCCTGGAAGGCGGCGGTAAGAGCCAATGCTACTACTGTCAGCTTTTTCATCATGATCCCTTGTGTTGCAAGCTTTTGTTTTAAAAGACGGGGCCATGCTAGAAGTGACAGATGACAGTCGGGTGACCGTGCAATGAACAAACCGTGTCGGTTCCATGTCAGCGGGATGAAAACCGGGATTTATGTGGCTGGTCGCCACTTTTACGCGCAAAGGTTTGCCCTTGTGGTAGAATGCCGCCCGTTTTCGAGCTCCTAAGGTTGGATATGCGATGAGACGTGAACTGGCAATCGAATTTTCCCGAGTGACGGAAGCGGCTGCACTGGCTGGCTACAAGTGGCTCGGACGTGGTGACAAGAATATCGCCGATGGCGCGGCCGTGGCGGCCATGCGTCACATCCTCAATCAGATCCAGATCGATGGCGAGATTGTGATTGGCGAAGGGGAGATCGACGAAGCCCCCATGCTCTACATCGGCGAGAAGGTGGGCACGGGTCAGGGCGACGCCGTTGACATCGCGGTCGACCCCATCGAGGGGACCCGTATGACTGCCATGGGTCAGGCCAATGCCCTGGCCGTGCTGGCGGTGGGCGACAAGGGATCCTTCCTCAAGGCCCCCGACATGTACATGGAAAAGCTGATCGTGGGCCCCAAGGCGAGAGGCGCCATCGATCTCGATCAGGCCCTGGAGCTGAACCTCAAGGCCGTGGCCAAGGCGCTCGGCAAGCCCCTCTCCCGTCTGACCGTCATCACCCTGGCCAAGCCGCGTCATGACAAGGCGATCAAGGAGATGCAGGGCCTGGGGGTGCGGGTGTTCGCCATTCCCGACGGTGACGTGGCCGCTTCCATCCTCACCTGTCTGCCGGACAGCGAAGTGGACATGCTCTACGGCATCGGTGGCGCGCCGGAAGGGGTGATCTCCGCCGCGGTGATCCGCGCCCTGGACGGCGACATGCAGGCTCGTCTGATCCCCCGCCACCAGGTCAAGGGTGACAGCCCCGAGGTTCGCGCCCTGGGTGAACAGGAGATCGCGCGCTGCGAGGAGCTGGGCATCGACGTGAGCAAGGTGCTCAAGCTCGAAGATCTGGCCAAGAATGACAACGTCATCTTCTCGGCCACCGGCATCACCAAGGGTGATCTGCTGGAAGGGATCACCAGCGACGGCGTCATGGCGACCACCGAGACCCTGCTGATCCGCGGTAAATCGCGCACCATCCGTCGTATCAAGTCGATCCACTTCCTGGATCGCAAAGACAGCGTGGTACGCGACATCATCCTGTAAGCAGGAGGATGGCGGTGGCGGCAAGTCACGTACTCTCATGCCGTCGTATCAAGCCGATCCACTTCCTGGATCGCACGGACAGCGTGGTACGCGACATCATCCTGTAAGCAGGAGGATGGCGGTAGCGGCAAGTCACGTACTCTCATGCCGTCGCATCAAGTCGATCCACTTCCTGGATCGCAAGGACAGCGTGGTACGCGACATCATCCTGTGATGTGCTGACTCCCGCAGCAAAAAGCCCGGCACTGCCGCAATGCTGTTCACTTAAGAGAATTTGAGTTCCAGTCCACGTAGTATCAGGGCTAAAAAATGAGGGAGGCATGATGCCTCCCTCTTTCTATTGCAAGCCACGCTGGATAAAGGCTGAAGGAACATCGACTGGAAACAGCCTTGCTCCCCCAACTCAAGTCGCATTTATGAATAATTAGTCAAAAATGTGCTTATCTGAACAGCATTGCGGCACTGCCGGGCTTTTTGCGCTCTGCAGGGCGCCAGGGTGCCCGGGCAGGGATAAGGCTTAGGAGAAACCGGACTCCTTGCTACACTGCAGTGCCCCACAGAGGAAACATCACATGGAATGTCGTCAGGGATGTGGTGCCTGCTGCATCGCCCCCAGCATCAGCAGTGCCATTCCCGGCATGCCGGACGGCAAGCCCGCCGGTGTGCCCTGTGTGCAGCTCGATGCGCACCTGGGGTGCAAGATCTTCGGCCAGCCGGAGCGCCCGGCGGTGTGCGGCGGCTTTCGCCCCATGGCGGACGTGTGCGGCTCCCATCGCCAGGAGGCCATCTGGCTTATCGGCGAGCTGGAGCGGCTGACCGCCTGAGCCCTTGACCCTCTCCCTCGGGGAAAGGGTGTCTGCTTGTCTCCCTTCATCTCCGCCCCTTCTCCCGCAAGGGGAGAAGGGGGTGCCGCCATTCGGAGTCATGAAAAAGGCCCCCTCGCCTGGCGAGGGGGCCTTTTTATGGTCGGCTCATGGTGAAGCCAACTTATTCCTTGACGCGCTCGATGCGACCACCCAGGCCTTGCAGCTTGTGCTCGATGTCTTCGTAGCCACGGTCGATGTGATAGATGCGATCGACTATGGTGGCCCCTTCGGCCACGAAGCCGGCCAGCACCAGGCTGGCGGAGGCGCGCAGATCGGTCGCCATCACCTGGGCACCCTTGAGCTGCTGGGTGTCGCGGCAGATGGCCACATTGCCCTGCAGTTCGATGTCGGCACCCATCCGAACCAGCTCGGGCACGTGCATGAAGCGGTTCTCGAAGATGGTCTCGGTGACCATGCCGGTGCCCTGGGCGACCGCGTTCAGCACGGTGAACTGTGCCTGCATGTCGGTCGGGAACGCCGGGTAGGGGGCGGTCTTGATGGTGACAGGTTTCAGGGGGCGACCTGTCATGTCGAGGGTGATCCAGTCGTCACCCTTTTCAATCAGGGCGCCAGCTTCTTCCAGTTTGACCAGTACGGCTTCCAGCAGGCTGGGGTCGGTGTTGCGGCAGGTGATCTTGCCACCGGTCACGGCGGCGCCCACCAGGAAGGTGCCGGTCTCGATGCGATCGGGCTGCACGCTGTAGCTGCCACCGTGCAGACGTTCTACGCCGTCGATGGTCAGGGTATCGGTGCCGGCGCCCTGAATGTTAGCTCCGAGCGCGTTGAGGAAGTTGGCCAGATCGACCACCTCCGGCTCACGGGCGGCGTTTTCGATCACGGTGCGACCGTCAGCCAGGGTGGCGGCCATCATCAGGTTCTCGGTACCGGTCACGGAAACCATGTCCATCAGGATGTGGGCACCTTTCAGGCGGCCGTCGACGCGGGCTTTGATGTAGCCCTCTTCGATGACGATCTTCGCGCCCATCAGCTCCAGGCCGTGGACATGCAGGTTGACCGGGCGGGCACCGATGGCACAGCCGCCGGGCAGGGAGACGTCTGCTGCACCGAAGCGGGCTGCCAGCGGGCCCAGGGCCAGGATGGAGGCTCGCATGGTCTTCACCAGCTCGTAGGGGGCGACATGATTGTTTACCGCGCCGGTCAGCACGGTCACGTTGCCGTTGACCTTGGTGGTGGCGCCCAGCATCTCCAGCAGCTTGAGGGTGGTACCCACGTCTTTCAGGCGCGGTACGTTGGAGAGTTGAACCTCTTCGTCACACAGCAGGGTGGCAAACAGGATGGGTAGGGCGGCATTCTTGGCGCCGGAGATGGTCACTTCACCGGAGAGGGTGCAGGGGCCGGTGATCTTGAATTTGTCCATGGTTTACTTCTTTACCAAATCAGGAGGGCAGCTGGAATTTACGCTCGCGTTTCCACTCGGCGTCGGTATAGGCCTTGATGGAGAGAGCGTGGATCTCGTTGGTGGCGATCTTGTCCATCAGCGGGGCATAGATGGCCTGTTGTTTCTTGACCCGGCTCATGCCGTCAAACATGTCGCCGACGGCGATCACCTGGTAGTGACTGCCGTCCCCTTTGACATGGACTTCGGACAATGGCAAAGCCTCGAGGAGTATCGCTTCAATTTCAGAGACTTGCATTATGAGTCCTCAGTTGTGAGCGGGGTTGAATGAAAGAGGCTGGCCACCCCGTAGAGGTTGGCCAGCGTATGGAAATCGTTGGAGGCACCCACCAGTGTCGGAGTGGCACCCCGTGCCAGTGCCGCCTTGGCCCACTTGACCAGCAGGGCAAGGCCGGCGGAATCCAGGGTAGTGACGGCACCGAGTTCGAGCCGGTCGTCCTGCCACCAGTCGACGCGGCGTTGCCACAGATCGTTGACCTGCGGGGCCTGCAAGTCACCGCTCAGGATCATGACTTGATCACCAGCGGCTTGGCATTGTGTTCACGCAGCTGGGCGATCACCGCATCGATGCCGTTCTGGCGAATGAGGCCACCCAGCTCGTTCTGCTTGGCAGAGAGCAGGCTGATCCCTTCGGCAACCATGTCGAAGGCTTTCCACTCGCCGGTCTTGTTGTTCTTGCGCAGCTTGAACTCGAGGAAGATGTCCGGCTTGCCGGCCTCTTTCACGCTGACGTTGACGGCGGTGATGTTGCTCTCGGCGGCTTTGCCGGGTTGGACCTTGACGGTCTGCTTGTCAAAGTGTGCCAGGGCGTCGGCGTAGGAGCTCACCATGTACTCGGTGAAGACGTCCACAAAGGCGTCACGCTGGGCAGGGGTCGTCTGTTTGATCTGGTTGCCGAGCACCTTGTAGGCGGCGAAGCGGTTGTCCACGTAGGGCAGCAGCTCCTCGCGGATGATGACGCGCAGGTGATCGGGGTTGCTCTTCACCTGGGCCTGATCGGCTTTCAGGCGGGCAAAGGTCTGCTGGGCGGCCTGATCCACGAGGGCATAGGGGTCCGAAGTGTTGACATCCGCACGGGCGACGAGGGAGAACAGCATGCTGGTCATCAGACCCAGCATCAGGGCGATCTTCTTGAACATGGTTACTCCTTGGTTGCGGGTGTGTTGGCCGGGGAGGACTGGCTGTAGAGGAACTTGCCAATCAGATCTTCCAGCACGATGGCGGACTTGGTGTCTTCGATCATGTCGCCATCCTTGAGCATGCTGGTGCCCATCTCCTCATCGCTGAACCCCGGTGCCAGACCGATGTACTGCTCACCGAGCAGGCCAGAGGTCAGGATGGAGAGGGTGCTGGTCTCGGAGAACTCGCCGGCACTCTTCTGCATCTGCAGGGAAACGATGGGGACCTGGCTCTTGGGATCCAGGGTGATGTCGCTGACACGACCGACGACGACGCCGCCGACCTTGACCGGCGAGCGCACTTTCAGGCCGCCGATATTATCGAAATGGGCGCGCAGGGTATAGGTTTCTCCTTCCGGTTTGAAACTCAATCCCGCCACTTGCAGTGCCAATGCCAGAATGGCCGCGATGCCAGCCAGCATGAAGGCGCCAACCAGAAATTCTACTTTGCTGAACTTCATCTTTCCCTTATCCAAACATGACTGCGGTGAGTATAAAATCCAGACCGAGCACGGCCAGGGATGAGTGAACCACGGTACGGGTCGTCGCCTGACTGATCCCGGCCGAGGTCGGTTTGGCATCATAGCCGTTGAAGAGCGCTATCCAGGTCACCACCAGGGCGAAGATCAGGCTCTTGATGGCGCCCTGCATGATGTCGTCCTGCCAGTCGACGGAGGCCTGCATGGCGGACCAGAAACTGCCTTCGTCCACCCCCAGCCAGTCGACACCAACCAGCTTGCCGCCAAAGATGCCGATCAGGCTGAACATGAAGGCCAGCAGCGGCATGCTGATGACCCCGGCCCAGAAGCGGGGCGCCACGACCCGGCGCAGCGGATCGACCGCCATCATCTCCAGGCTGGAGAGCTGCTCGGTGGCCTTCATCAGGCCGATCTCGGCGGTGAGGGCGGAGCCCGCACGACCGGCGAACAGCAGGGCGGTGACCACAGGGCCCAGCTCACGGAGCAGGGAGAGGGAAACCAGAGGCCCCAGGCTCTGCTCTGCGCCGAAATCCTTCAATACGTTGTAACCCTGCAGGGAGAGCACCATGCCGATGAAGAGGCCGGACACCAGTATGATGGCGACGGATTGCACTCCCACCACATACAGTTGCTGCACCAGCAGCGGGAAGTGCTTGCGTGGCTGGGGTCGTCCTGCCAGTGCATGAAACAGCATGATGGTTGCCCGGCCGACGGCGTTGATGAAACGCACACCGCTGCGGCCCAGCTTGCTTATCTGACTTGTCAACATCACAGATCCTGTAGCAGGTCGCCTGCCGGAAAATGAAACGGAACAGGACCGTCGGGCAATCCCTTGAGGAACTGCTCGACTTCGGGATTGTGCTCCTCGCGCAGCTGCTCCGGTGTGCCGTGTGCCACTACCTTGCGGTTGGCGATGATGTAGGCGTAGTCGGCGATGCTCAGCACCTCCTTCACGTCGTGGGTGACGATGACGGAGGTGATGCCGAGGGCATCGTTGAGCTCCTTGATGAGCTTCACCAGCACCGCCATGGTGATGGGGTCCTGCCCCACGAAGGGCTCGTCATACATGATGAGATCCGGATCCAGCGCGATGGATCTCGCCAGGGCCGCGCGACGCGCCATGCCACCGGAGAGCTCGGACGGCATCAGCTTGGCCGCCCCGCGCAGACCGACAGCCTGCAGTTTCATCATGACGATGGTGCGGATCAGCTCTTCAGGCAGGCCGGAGTGCTCCCGCAGCGGGAAGGCCACGTTGTCGAAGACGGTCATGCCGGTGAACAATGCGCCGCTCTGGAACAGCATGCTCATCCGTTTACGCACTTCATACAGGCGCGAACGGGAGAGCGTAGGAATGTCTTCCCCGTCAAACAGGATGTGACCAGACTCAGGCTTGAGCTGGCCCCCGATCAGGCGCAGCAAGGTGGTCTTGCCGATCCCGCTCGGACCCATGACGGCGGTGACCTTGCCACGGGGAATGGTCAGGTTGATCCTGTCGTACAGCAGCCGATCCCCGTGACTGAAGGTCAGGTCGGAGATGGTGATCAGGTCATCGTTCAAACAATTGTCCATCCGGTATAAATGAAGAGCGAATTTTATGGGCTAGTCTAGGTCTAAGCAACAGCGAGGAACAACTATTGAGCGGGTTTCCCCCCCAAGTACGCGACAGTTTTATGTAACAACCTGCGTCAATGACCGCCCATTCCGCATCCGATTCGCTTATCTCGGCAGACTTTTTTATAATCCCGCAGCAAATTTCGGCCCGGAGCTGTGCCTTTATGTCTGTAAAGCCTGAAAAAGTGTCTGAATTGTTCGATTTCCGTCGCAGCGCCCGAGCGGTGCTGGACATAGAAAAACAAGCCATTGATGGACTCTACCAGTACCTTGACGAGGCGTTCGAGCGCGCCTGCGAGATGGTGCTGCGCTGTGGCGGCAAGATAGTGGTGACCGGCATGGGCAAGTCGGGTCATATCGGCAACAAGATTGCCGCGACCCTGGCCAGCACGGGAACGCCCGCCTTCTTCCTGCACCCGGGCGAGGCGAGCCACGGGGATCTCGGCATGATCTCAGCCGGGGATCTCATCATCGCCATTTCCAACTCCGGCGAGAGCGACGAGATCCTGGCCCTGCTGCCGGTGCTCAAGCGCCGCGGCATTCCACTCATCTGCATGACAGGCAATCCGGCTTCCACCATGGCGAAAGAGGCCAACGTGCACCTGTGCATCAAGGTGGAGAAAGAGGCCTGCCCCCTCGGTCTGGCCCCGACATCCAGCACTACCGCCACCCTGGTAATGGGGGACGCGCTGGCCGTGGCCCTGCTGGAGGCCCGTGGCTTCACAGCCGATGACTTTGCTCTGTCGCATCCGGGCGGGTCCCTCGGCAAGCGGTTGCTGTTGCGAGTGGGCGATCTGATGCACAGCGGCGAGCTGTTGCCCAAGGTGGGGATAGATGCCACCATCAGCCAGGCGCTGCTGGAAGTGAGCCGCAAGGGGCTCGGCATGACGGCGGTGGTGGACGATCAAGGGCTGCTTGCCGGTCTGTTCACCGATGGTGACCTGCGCCGCATTCTGGACCTGCAGGTGGACATCCATCACACCCCCATCAGCCGCGTCATGACGGTGAACTGTGTTACCGTAGGGCCTGAGATGATGGCGGCCGAGGCCGTCAAGCTGATGGAAACCAGGAAAATCAACGGGTTGTTGGTCGTGGATGGGGAGAGACACCCGCTGGGTGCCTTCAACATGCATGACCTGCTGAAAGCCGGAGTAATTTGATGCAAGACGTACCGACCCTCTATGGTCCGGTGACGCGCAGCCAGTACGAGAAGGCGGCGCAGATCCGCCTGCTGGTGTGCGATGTGGATGGGGTGCTCTCCAACGGCTTCATCTATATGGGCAATAACGGCGAAGAGCTGAAGACCTTCTGCACCCGTGACGGTGCCGGCATGCGTGCCCTGCTCAATGCGGGCATCGAGATTGCCATCATCACGGGGCGAACCTCCCGCATCGTCAGCGATCGCATGAAGAGTCTGGGAGTCCAGCACCTGGTGCAGGGTGCAGACAAAAAGCTGCCCCACTTCGAGGCCTTGTTGACCAAGCTCGGGCTGGATGCATCGCAAGCCGCCTATATGGGAGATGACACCATCGATCTGCCGGTGATGCAGGCTTGCGGCCTGGGTATCGCCGTTGCCGACGCCCATCCGCTTGTGCTGGCGAAGGCGGATCTGGTGACGCGGCTTGGCGGTGGCGTCGGGGCCGTGCGCGAGGTGTGCGACCTGATCTTGCAGGCCCAGGGATTGGCTGACTATCAACCCGAGGCGTCGCGATGAACAAACAGACTGTGCTGTTCGGCCTGCTGTTTCTGGCTGCGCTGGCGGCCTGGCAGCTGGGGGAGATCGAGCTGGTCCCCGAGCCGACCACCAAGACGGAAAATTTTCAACCGGACTTCACCGCCAGAGAGTTGGTGACGACCCGTTTCAACGAGCAGGGCAAGCGCACCGAGCGGCTGGAATCCGAATATGCGGAGTACTACCAGGTGCTCGAGCAGGCCACTTTCACCAAGCCGGTGGTCTACATGTTCGATGACAAGGGCGCGGCCGAATGGAAGCTGACGGCCGAAACCGGGGTGCTCAACACCGATGACAATGTGATCCTCCGTGACAAGGTGCATCTGGACGGTCTGCTGCCCGCTTCCTTCATCTCCACGCTGGATACCTCCTATCTGGAGCTGGATCTGGTGACGCAGGGGATGAGAAGCAACCAGCACATCAGCATTGTGAGCCAGGAGTTCCAGACCGAGGGCGTTGGCCTCAAGGGTCACCTGGAACGTAAATATTTCGAGTTACTGGATAAAGGCCATGCCACTTATTTCAATGAAAAACGTTAATCTGGCCCTCACGGCCCTGTTGCTGTGCGGTTCCCTGAATGCCAAAGAGTCCGACTTTGCCGAGAAGGTCTATGTGGATGCTGTCAAGCAGGTGGCCGAGATGCAGGACAACCGCATCACCTTCAGCGAGGATGTCATCATCACCCAGGGCACCATCAAGATTAAGGCCGACAAGGTGGTGGTGATCCGCTCCGGCGACAAGGGCGCCGAGGTCATGACCGCGTATGGCAACCCAGCCACCTTCTTCCAGGTGCTGGACAACGGCAAACCGGTCAATGCCCATGGCAACAGCATCCGCTACGAGCTTAAGAACCGGCTGGTGACCATCACCGGCAATGGCCAGCTCAAGCAGGAAGACAGCCAGGTGACCGGCGATCTCATTCGCTACGACATCGTCAAGCAGAAGATGATTGCCGAGAGCAAGGGACCCACCCAGCGCGTCAAGACGGTGTTCCTGCCGGATCAGGTGGAGAACTTTGACAAACCCGCCGATCAGAAGAAGTAGGAAACAACAGCCATGGCAGTGTTAAAAGCAACGGGTCTGCAAAAGAGCTACAAGCGCCGCATGGTGGTCAGCGATGTGAGCCTGGAGGTGGGAACGGGCCAGATCGTGGGCCTGCTCGGCCCGAACGGCGCGGGCAAGACGACCTCCTTCTACATGATCGTGGGCCTGGTGCAGCGGGATGCCGGCCTCATCACCATCGACGAGCAGGACATCAGCCTGCAGCCCATGCATATCCGTGCCCGCAATGGCATCGGCTATCTGCCCCAGGAGGCCTCCATCTTCCGGCGCCTGTCGGTGTTCGACAACTTGATGGGGGTCATGCAGACCCGCAAGGGGTTGAGCCGCGAAGAGCGGGAGGATAAGGTCGAACAGTTGCTGGAAGAGTTCAATATCACCCATATCCGCGACAGCCTGGGCCAGAGCCTCTCGGGTGGGGAGCGTCGCCGGGTGGAAATCGCCCGGGCGCTGGCTGCAGAGCCGAGATTCATTCTGCTCGATGAGCCTTTCGCAGGTGTTGATCCTATTTCTGTCATCGATATCAAAAAGATCATCCAGCATCTGAAAGAACGCGGGTTGGGTGTGCTGATAACGGACCACAACGTCAGAGAGACGCTGGATGTGTGCGAGAAGGCCTACATCGTCAGCCACGGCAAGATGATTGCCGAGGGCGCGCCGGCCGATATCCTCGCCGATGAGCAGGTCAAGCGCGTCTATTTGGGCGATCAATTCAGTCTATAGTAAGGGGGCACCCCTCATTTTTGTTAGGTGACTGCCTCGCTGAACATAAGGATATCCCGACGTAGATGAAGCCGACATTACAGTTGCGTCTCGGTCAGTCCCTGACCATGACGCCACAATTACAACAAGCGATTCGTCTGCTCCAGCTCTCCACCCTGGAACTCCAGCAGGAAATTCAGCAAGCGCTCGACAACAACCCCTTGCTGGAGCAAGAGGAGAACGAGGCGCAGGAAACCAGTCAGGCAGAGACACAGGACGCCAGTCAACTCGACTCCAGCGATGCCATGGCCCAGGAGAGCATGCCGGATGAACTGCCGGTGGACACCACCTGGGACGAGGTCTACTCGGCCGGTACGGCCCAGAGTGCAGGCCCCATCCATGACGGGGAAGACAGCGTCTATCAGGGGGAGACCACCGAGAACCTGCAAGACTACCTGCTGTGGCAGATGCGGCTCACCCCGTTCAGTGATGTGGATGCTGCCATCGCCCTTGCCATTATCGATGCCATCGACGAATCCGGGTATCTGACAGCCACCCTCGAGGATATTCAGGCTGCAGTCAGCAGCGAGGAGGTAGAAGTCGAACTGGATGAGATCGAAGCCGTGCTCAAGCGGGTGCAGCATTTCGATCCGGTCGGCATCGCCGCCCGTTCGGTGCAAGAGTGTCTGCTGATCCAGCTCGGCCAGTATTCGCCGGACCTGCCCTGGCTCGACGAAGCCAGAGAGGTGATCCGCGAACACATGGACCTGCTCGGCAATCGCGACTACCGCACCCTGGCTCGCAAGACCCGCCTCAAGGAGAGCGATCTCAAGGAGGTGCTGGATCTCATCCAGCAACTGGAGCCCAGACCCGGCAACGGCATCATCCAGAGTGAATCCCAGTACGTGATCCCGGATGTGTCCGTGGTCAAGAAGGGCAGCAAGTGGGTGGTTGAACTCAATCCGGATTCTGCTCCGCGCATCCGTGTCAACGAGGCCTATGCGGCCATGGCGCGCAATGCCCGCAGCAGCACGGATACCCAGTTCATCCGTTCTCATTTGCAGGAGGCCAAGTGGTTCATCAAGAGCCTGGAGAGTCGTAACGACACCCTGCTCAAGGTGGCCAGCTGCATCGTCGAGCAGCAGCAGGGCTTTTTCGAGTACGGCGAAGAGGCCATGAAACCCATGGTACTCAACGACATCGCGGAAGCGGTGGAGATGCATGAGTCGACCATTTCACGGGTCACGACCCAGAAGTACATGCATACGCCCCGCGGCATTTTTGAACTGAAGTTTTTTTTCTCCAGTCACGTCAATACGGAGGGAGGAGGAGAGTGCTCATCGACCGCTATTCGCGCCCTGATCAAGAAGCTGGTGACGGCGGAAAACCCCGCCAAGCCGCTTAGTGATAGCAAGATCGCGGATTTGCTGGCCGAACAGGGTATTATGGTGGCGAGACGCACGATCGCAAAGTACCGTGAATCCTTGTTGATCCCGCCATCCAATCAGCGCAAACGCCTGGTTTAGGCAAACAAAAGGAAGACGTTATGCAAATTAACCTGACCGGACACCATGTCGAGATTACCGAAGCTCTGCGTGATTATGTGAACAACAAATTTGCCAAACTCGAGCGTCACTTTGACCATATCAACAACGTACACGTGGTGTTGAGCGTCGAAAAACTGAACCAGATCGCCGAAGCCAAGCTGCATGTCAGCGGGGGAGAGGTGTTCGCCAATTCGCAGCATGCCGACATGTATGCGGCGATTGATACCCTGCTGGATAAACTGGATCGGCAGATCATCAAGCACAAAGATAAGTTAAATCAAAAATAACTATGCAACTTGAACACATACTGAGTCGGGACTGCACCAAGAGTGCGGTCCCTTGTACCAGCAAGAAACGCGCGCTCGAGATCATCAGTGAACTGGCCGCAGAGCGCCTCGGCGCTTCCCGCCAGGTCCTGTTTGAAAGCCTGCTGGCGCGAGAAAAGATGGGTAGTACCGGGATCGGAGCCGGTATCGCCATCCCCCACGGCCGGATTGACGACGCCTTCGCGCCGACCGCCGTGTTGATGACCTTCTCCGAGCCCATCCCTTTCGATTCTATCGACAATCAACCGGTTGACCTGCTCTTTGCATTGCTGGTGCCGGAAAGCGAGTGCAAGCAGCACCTCAAGACTCTTTCCCTGATGGCATCCAAACTGGGTGACAAGGCCGTCTGCCGCCAGCTGCGCCAGGCGACCAGCGACGAAGAACTCTATCAGATCATGACGTCGGCCTGAGGCCGGGTCTGACACAGCCACGTTGGCGTGAGGGGACAAGATGCAGTTAATTGTAGTAAGCGGTCGTTCGGGCTCCGGCAAGACGGTGGCCCTGAGGGTGCTCGAGGATCTCGGGTACTACTGCGTGGACAACCTGCCTGTCAACCTGCTGCCCCAGTTGATCGTGTCGGTGGAGAGTCAGTATGACAAGCTGGCGGTCAGCATCGACGTGCGCAACCTGCCTGCCCAGGCAGACAGGCTGGAGAACCTGCTGAGCCAGGTGCGCAACGAGGGGCGAGTCAAGTTTTCGAGCTTCTTCTTCGATGCGGACAACGCGACCCTGCTCAAACGCTACGGTGAGAGCCGTCGTCTGCATCCTCTGTCCCGCAACAAGCTTTCGCTGGACGAGGCGATCCGGGAAGAGACCCACCTGCTGGCACCGCTCTCCTCGACCGCCGACCTGCGCATCGACACCACCAACCTCAGCATCCACGATCTCAGCGAGCTCATCAAAACCCGGGTGCTCGGCAAGAAAGAGAACGAACTGGTGCTGGTGTTCGAGTCGTTCGGTTTCAAGTACGGCATTCCCAAGGATGCGGACTTCGTGTTCGACGCCCGTTTCCTGCCCAACCCGCACTGGATCCCGGAGCTCAAGCCCTTCACCGGCAAGGATGAGCCCGTGGCCAACTACCTCTCCAGCCAGCCGGATGTCATGCTGTTCATCCAGCAGATCGAGAACATGCTGGGGACCTGGTTGCCCCACCTGGAGCGCAACAATCGCAGCTATGTGACCGTCGGGATCGGCTGTACCGGCGGACAACACCGCTCGGTGTTCATCGCCGAGCGGCTGGCCAGCGCATTCCGGTTGCTTGGCAAGAACGTGCAGATCCGCCATCGCACGTTGGACAAGCGTTCAAACTCCGCCTGACAGATCCACAGGATGCTCAGATGACCGTTTCCGCCTCGGTAGAAGTCAAAAACAAGTTAGGCATTCACGCGCGACCGGCCATGATGCTGTTCGAGCTGGTGCAGGGGTTCGATGCCCACGTGTTGCTGCGCAACGAGGAGGGGGTCGAGGCCGACGCGGACAGCGTGATCGGCCTGCTGATGTTGGACTCCGCCCAGGGCAAACAGGTGGAGGTGCAGGTGGAGGGCCCCGAAGAGGTGGAGGCCCTGGCCGCCGTGGTGGCGCTGTTCACCTCGGGCTTCAATGAGGAGTAATACGCCTCGGCGTGCTCAAGGTGCGCTGCGAGCCAGCGCCTTGAAAGCGGCAAAGTCCCGACAAGCCAGCAGACTTCTGCTGGCTTTTTCGTTCATCAGTGCCAGAAACAGATCATAAAGTCCCATGGCTTCCTCATAATCCGCCTTGGCGATGGCCAGCACGAAGATGAGGGTAGCGCTCTCGCCGTTGCCCCAATCGATCCCCTGGGGGGCCAGCACGGTATAGACCAGGGTGCGGCGCGCCAGCAGGCCGAGGGAGTGGGGCAGAGCGATGCCGTCCCCCAGCATGGTTGAGACGATCCGCTCACGCTCCTGCAAGGATCCCCGGAATCCGCTCTGCACCAGATCCTCCGCCTCAAGCTGGCTGCAGATGCGATCAAACAGCACCCCCTGGCTGATGGGTTCATCAAGCACCATGAAGTGGTCGGCATCGAAATACTTGTCAAGCAGATAGGGACGAGTGCGATCGACGAGCACCAGCTTGCCGAGCTGCTCCAGCTGGTACTGGGTCGGGAAGGGGGAGACCTACACCACGGGAGCATTCTTCTCGCTCACCTTGAGGGTGCTGATGACGAAATCCTGCTCGACTCGCACCAGTCCCTCATAGTCCCGCACCGACTCCAGCGTGGTCAGCTGTAGTTGGGGGTATTCCCGCCGGATGCGTGCTTCCAGCACCCGGAAGGTGGCGTTGCCCGCATCGCACAGCAGCAGCGCCTGGGGGCGCCGGGTGTAACCGATGTCGTAGTGGCGCTCCAGGCCGACCCCGATGTGGATCACCAGGTAGCCGATCTCGTGGTGGGTCAACCGGTAGGGGGTCTGCCTGATCCACTCAGAGATGGCCGCCAGGGTGATGTCGTAGGCGAGGGGGTAATACTGCTTGATGTGGTCCGCCAGGGGATTGTGACTGCCAATCTGGTATTTGACCCGCAGCAGCATGGCGCCGATGTGGGTCTGCAGGTCGGCTCGCAATTGCGGGTCGCCGCGCAGGTCATAGGGGTAGTGCTGGTGGATGTAACCCAGCAGGTGCGCAGTCAGCTGCTCGCTCTCGGCCGCCATGGCCGGGCTGAGCAGGGGCGTCTCTGCAGTGAGGCGAGCCTGGATCTGGATGGCGAGACAGGCGATCTCTTCCTGCCCCGGTGAAGTCAGGATCGGCAGCTCGGCATAGATGTCGCGGGCCACTACTGCCAGGGGCGGGGTGATGTCGTCGCTGGCAAACTGGCGCAACTCATGGCCAGACGCCTGGCGCAGCAGTGCGACGGCACAGTAGACGGTGACTTGCTGCAGGCTCTCGTCGGCCAGGCGCAGCTGATGGCGACCGAGTTGCTCGTGAATGTGGTTGCCCACTACCTCCAGCGTCTTGTTGGGGCAGAGGGTGGGCAACAGGCTCTGGAGCGGATGCTGGTGCAGCAGCTCCTGGCAGAGCAGTTGGGTGAGGCAGGCGCGGATCGCCATCTCGCTTCCCGCAATGCGCATCCCCACCCTGGGTTTGCTGTCGATGGTGAGCCCGAAGTGGGCGAGCCGCTCCCGCACCTCCGTCATGTCCCCTTGCAAAGCCGCCCGGCTCAGATACCAGGTGTCCGCCAGCTCGTCGAGTTTGATCCCCTGTTCTGCCGTCAGCAGCAAGACCTGGAGGTGCAGCACCCGCTCGCGGCTGGTGCGAGGCAGGGGGCTCTCCTGCCCCTGGGCGGCCAGCAGCGCATCGAATAGCCCCTGATTGTAGATCTTGAGCTGGTAACCGCTGCCCCGCTGATGGATCAGGTGGGCGCCCCGGGTGGCAATGAGCTCGTTCAGGGTCGCCACGTCGGTACGCACCGTGCGGGTGGAAACATTGAGACGGCGGGCCAGCTCCTCCTGTGGCAGAGGCTCGGCGTGAAGCAGGGCGAGCAGTTGCTGGAGTCTAGGGTGGGGCAGCTTGGTCATGAGGGGGTGAGGACTCCTGTCGCGCATGGTGGGTCGATGTTAACAAGGGGGTCATTAACAAGCCAGGCACCGCCCAGTGATCGGACCGGTGCCTGTGGGTTTGCTATGCCAGCAGTGCCTTCACCATGGCGAGGAGGGTACGCACATCCTCCGGCCGGGTCTGGCCACTGACACTGTCGATGATGGAGCTGTAGACGTGGGGGATCACCTTCTCGACTCCTGCCTCCAGCGCGATCCGCACTATCTCCTCGAAGTTCTCAAGATCGATGCCGCCGGTGGGCTCCAGCCAGAAACCGTGGCGGGCACAGGCCTCGGCCACTGCCTGATACTCGGTGCGGCAGGCGAGTCCCCCCATGGGGAAGAACTTGACCGAGCTGCCGCCCATGTCCTTGAGCAGGGCAATGGCGGTATCGATGGGGACGATGCCGTCAGCCTGCTGCGCGCTGAGGGGGCCGGTGGAGATCTTCACCATGCCGGGGGTGCCGGTGGGGGAGACAAGGCCATTGACCAGGGTGTCAGCTTGACCGAGCAGCGCCCGGCTGGCCCCGACCCCGGTGAACACCTGATTGACGTGCTGGGGCTGCAGCTGGCGGGCCAGCTCGGCCACCATGGTGGACTGGCGCGGATCACCGGCTCCCAGCCCGATGGAGAGGGCGTTGTCGATAAGCTTGGCGTAGGCCTGCATGTCGGCGACGGCAGAGGGAATGTCCGGGTAGTTCTTGGAGAGCACGCCGACCAGGACGTGGCCCTCGGCAGCCTCATAAATGTCGACGGCATTCTCTTTGGAACCTGCCAGCACGTTGAGGCAGACCCGATCGCTGTAGTAATTGGGGGTAAGAGACATCAGTTGTTCTCCTGAACGAGGTGGGCAATGGCGGAGTGGATCTGGTCGAGCTGGGGCTGGGTGACGCTGCGTACGTCTATCTCGATGTGCCCCTCGTTGGCCTTGTAGCCGCGGCAGTAGACGGCGGGGGTACCCTGTTGCAGACGAGAGACCACTTCCGCCGTGGTCATGCCGATCTGCTGGTGGTCGAAGGCGATGTCGGTGCGGGCGATGTCGCGCCCCGCGCTGTCCCACACCACCTTGGCGGTGACGCCGGGCAGCTGGTTGAGGCGCTCGATGAAGGGGGTCATCTTGGCGACCATGGCGGCGCCGCTCTCCTTCTCTTTGGCCAGGTAGCGCTCGATGGCGTGGGTCAGGCCGAGGATCCCCTCCTTGCCCACCTTCATGGCACGGCCTATGCCGCCAGCCTGCTGCTTGACCCACTCCACATACTGACGTCTGCCGAGCACCAGGCCGCTGGTGGGCCCTTCGATGGCCTTGGCGCCGCTGTAGATGACCAGATCTGCACCCTGGTTGTAGTAGAGACGCAGATCCTCTTCGGCCGCCGCATCGACGATGAGCGGGATCCCGTGGGCCTTGGCCACCTCGGCCGCCTCGGTCACCGACAGAATGCTCTTCTGCACGCAGTGGTGGGACTTGATGTAGAGGATGGCGGCGGTATTGGCATGGATGGCGGCGGCCAGCTGGGCGGGTGAGCACTCGTTGGCGTAGCCTGCCTCCACCACCCTGCCGCCCCCCAGGTTGACCATGGTGCCGACGGGGGCACCAAAGTTCACGTTGTGGCCCTTGGGCAGCACGATGTCGCTCGGCACGTCGTGAGCATGAGCATGCAACTGCTCGAGACGATAGGGGTCGCCGCGCACGATGACGGCGGCCACCGACTGGGCGATGCCGGCGCTGGCGCAGGAGACCACCACCGCATCTTCAACGCCCAGCAGATCGGCCAGGTAGGCGCCGGTCTTGTTGACCAGATCCTTCACCTCAAAGTAGTGGCCGAGGCCGAAGTTGACCGCATCGACCACCTCTTGCTCGGGGGTGGATACGCCGAGGATGGTCATGCGCCCGGAGGCGTTGATCACCGGTTTGAGCCGGTATTTCTCATACACAGAAGGCATGGTGTGATTTCCCGTAGTGAGTCAGAACCAGTTCGCCGCCCACCAGGGCGGCGAGAGGGAGCAGTTGCCGGTCACCGTTGCGGGCGCCGGCCTCGGTATCGGTAAAGAGAGTGGGGCCGCAGCTCACCTCGAACAGGGTGATGTCTGCATCGGCGCCCACCTCGAGTCGCCCCTTGCCGGGCAGGCGCAGGGCATCGGCGGCCTGGTGGGTGACGCAGGCGAGCACCTGCTCCAGGGTCATGCCGATGGCGAAGAACTTCGACATCACGTGGGCAAGGCTGTAGACGGGCCCCTTGATGCGGTTCTTGCAGTAGATGTCTGAACTGATGGTGTGGGGCAGGATGCCCTGGGCAATGGCCAGCTCCGCCACTTCGAAGCTGAAGCTGGCACCGCCATGGCCGATGTCGAGCAAGAGTCCCCGCCGCATCGCCTCGCGCACCGCCTGGCGCAGTTCACCCGCCGGGGTCAGGATGCGGTTGGGCTTGCCGTTGAAGCAGTGGGTCAGCAGATCGCCCTCCCCCAGCAGGGCGACGATCTCGTCCAGATCCGGCGGCGTGTTGCCCACGTGCACCATCAGTGGCAAGTTGCCATTGGCCTGCTGGATCTGCTTGGCCATGCGCAGGGGTTGCAGACCGCTTTCACCCACCACGCTGCCGCTCATGCGTGCCTTGATGCCGACGATGAAGCCGGGATGGCGCCGGATGGCCGCCTGGGCGAGGGCGGGATCGATGTCTGCCGGATCCGCCAGCTCGTTCTGGCGCAGCAGGCCGATGCGGGAGATGTTGAGCAGGGCGTGCACCCGGGTCTTGCAGTCGGCGGCGAGACGCTGGAAGTCGTCCACGTCGTCGGCTCCGGTGCTGCCGGCGTCGATGACGGTGGTGACACCGGACGCCACCCCCACCTTGTCCGGCTCATCGTGATAGAGGGGGGAGGCGGGGTAGCAGTGGGTGTGGCCGTCAATCCAGCCGGCGCTCACATGGACCTGCCCGCCCAGAGTGAGGGTTTGCTTCGCCTCCGTGCTTTCTGGCAGCGAACCCAGCGCCGCTATCTTGCCATGCTCGATGGCGACGTCGACGAGCTGCCCGTTTCCCAGGCGTCCCGCCCTGATGATCATGTCGTACATGCTGATATCCCTCTTGTAACCTGCTTGCGCTCTTACTGCGAGGCCGCTTCCAAGGCTCATGTGCTGCTCTTCACCTTGCTGACGACCTCTCGCGACAGAGCGCAAACAGGTTCTTGAATGCCGCCCAAGAGACGGCCTTGGATTAAGCCAGGGCGATGGGGAAGAAGGTCCCGAACAGCATGGCCCCCAGAATGGCGCCGCCCGTGATGGGCTTTTCCCAGATGTAAAACAGCAGGGCACCCAGCAGGGAGCCTATCCCGATGGGAATGGAGGCGCCCATGGCGGAGAGGATGATGAGGGGACCGAGGAAGCGGCCCGAGCTGTTGCCAGCCCCCATCATGACGTCTGCGCCGTAGGTGGAGTTGCTCTGGTTGATGGTGAACTTGCGCGCCAGGATGATCACGTAGCCGATGGCCATCCCAATCCCCATACCGGTGATCAGGGAAGCGGTGAAGTTTTCCACCGGATAGACGATGCCGGCCCCCAGCAGCAGGGCGGGCACTCCGAGGCCGACTCCGGTCTGGATGGCGCCGCCGATGTCGAGGATGCCCACCAGGGAGCCCTCGATGATGCGGGCGAACAGGAAGCTTGCACCGAAGGCGGCGACTGCACCATAGGCCCCCGTGTCCATGCCGGCTTTCAGCATGGCGACGAAGGCCACCTCGTTGAAGGCGCCGACCCCGTAGAGGTAGAACATGTGGGTACCGGCGAAGACGCCGGAAGAGAGCAGACCGACAAAGATGGGGAAGGACCAGTCGGCATACCAGAAGTTGTTTCTCAGTTTCTCATCCATGGTGTGCACCCTTATTTGCCGCTCATGAGGTTGTGGACGTTTTCCAGCCACAGGGGAACGCCCAGGTGGAAGGATTCAATGAGTTTCATGTCAAAGCCGCGGAAGAAGCCGCTCAGCACGAACAGCAGGACGATGGCACTCATCATCACCTTGGTGACGTGGTTCCAGCCGCTCTCTTCCACCCCCTTGCCGATCAGGATGCCAAGCACCAGGCCTGGTACCGCGTTGCCCATGATGAGCTGGGCCAGACCGCCGAAGATGGTGGCCCAGAAGCCGGACTTCTTGCCTGCCTCGATGGCGGCCAGCCAGAAGATCACCGGCATGACGGTGTTGACCAGCAGGTTGGCGGCGGGCACCAGCACCTTGACCGCGGTCACCTGCAGGGCGGCAGGTACGGCGGCGGCCGTGCTGTTGAGGAAGGCGACGACGATGGCACCAATGATGCCGCAGGCGATGGCCATCTTTTTGGGATCATGGAGGGTGGTGGCGAGATCCCGGTTCTTGATCATCAGGGCCGCTGCACCCCAGTTCGGCAGGATGCGGTGATCCACGTCCTGAGTGAAGGCGCCGGCCGCGACCGTGGAGGCCCAGGCGTTGAAGAAGAAGCCCAGACCGAACGAGAAGTGGGAGGCGGGGTCCCCTTCGCAGGAGTTGAGCTCGCCCAGGGTACGGAACGCGCCCATCCCCTGCACGGTCGGGGCGTGGAACATCCGCGCCGCGCCAGCCCCCACCCCGACGCCTACTAGGCCGCCGATGATGAGTGACTTCATCAAAATGATTAGAAACATCCAACTTGTCCTTTTGGTTGTGGGGTCAGGCCCGGGTGAAATCCACCTTGTCGACATCCAGGCTGGTGACCTTGACGGTGATCGCCAGCCGGACCCGGAACTCGTGGCGCTGGCGTGGCAGGAAGAAGAACAGGAACTTCTCCACCCGTGCCGACTCCTCGGCCTCGAGCACCTCGACCTCGAGGGGTTCGATGCGCAGCATCACCTTGGGGCTCTCCTTGAGCAGGCTGGGTTGCACCTGGCTGAGGGCGGCGGAGAACGCCTGCTGGCGAGTCGCCCCCTTGCCGTTGACCGTGATCCGGGTAGTGAAGTGCTCTTTCATCAGACGCGTCCGTGTTTCTTGGCGAAGGCTTCGATCAGCTTCTGGCCCAGCTCTTCCTTGTCCATGAAGCCGAAGCCCAGTACCACGCACCCCTCGTTGATGGCGGTGACACCCTCCTCGATGGATCGCATGCCGTAGCGGCACTTGTAGCCGTACTTGGTCTGGGCCGTGATGGCGCCCGCGCCACCGCTGCCGCAGAAGGAGATGCCAAGGTCGGCCTGCTCCTTGTTCATTACATCACCGAGCTTCATGTCGGCGGCCATGCCGGGGATGACGGTCACGGTGGCGCCGGCGGCTTCTGCGCCCGCCCCCACTTTCTGACCCTTGCCGAGACGATCTCCAATCACGAGTTTGATGGCAGTCATTTAGCTTTCTCCTTTTACTGAGCTGAGTTCGTTTTCTTTGGCCACTTCAAAATGGACGGACAAGAGGTGCGCCTCCTCGTAGGCGAGGCGGTCGAGCCAGGCGACGACCTGTTCGGCCAGGCGCAGGGAGAGGGGGGAGATCTCCTCGAACAGGCTGAGGTCGACTTCCGGCAGGGATTCCCCGCTGTAGGAGCGCCACACCATGGCCTTGACGTGGGAGGCCAGCATCTGTTGCTGCACGTCGTTGGGGCGTATGCCCTGATCCGCCAGCAGGTTGTGAATGCGGGTCAGGGTCAGGTCGGTCTTGCGCAGCAGTGCCGGGCTGTCCGGGGTCAGGGGGGCGTCATGGGTGTCGGTATTCAAGGTTTGCTCTCCAGGCTGGTAGAAAGGATGGGATCACCATAAAGCGGAGGAGAGTGCGGGAGGAGGCAGGTTTTTTCCGATTCGAAGTGGAAATCCGGAGGGAAAGGCATCAAAAGAAGCCCTTTTGGCGATCAAGAAGAGGAAAGGAGCGGACTGGCGGCAAGGGAGTGTGATCGGTGGCGGGTTTTGACGGCGCCTTCGCCCGATCGTTTATTGGCGCAATGTGTGAGCTGTCTCACGCACAAGCGGGGCCGGAGGAAAGCGGGCACAAAAAAGGGCCCTGTCGGGCCCTGCGAGGATCCGCCTCTCAGGTGGCGGGTGCCGCACTGCTGGTCGGCAGGGTCTGATTCTGCTAGCGCAGGTCCTCTTCGATGATGACATCGACGTCCAGCGGCTTGCCGTTGCGGATCACCGAGATGGTGAGCTTGGTGCCGGGGCGGCTCTCTACGATCTTGTCCATGACGGGACGCACGCCGGTGATGGCCTCTCCGTTGATCTTGAGCAGTACATCCCCACGTTTGAGACCGGCCTTGGTGGCTGGGCCATTGGGATCCAGGCTCTCCACCACCAACCCCTGCAAGTCCCCCAGGTTCAGCATGCGCGCGACGATGGGATTGATCTCGACGCTGGAGATGCCGAGGTAGCCGCGGATGACCCGACCGTTGGCGATCAGCTCGTCCATGATGCGCTTGGCCAGCTTGTAGGGGATGGCAAAACTGATGCCATAGCTCTCCTGATTGCCGTTGAGGTGGTAGGCGGCGGTATTGATACCCACCAGATCGCCACGGCCATTGACCAGGGCGCCTCCGGAGTTGCCCTCGTTGATGGCGGCATCGGTTTGCAGCAGATCCTGTCTGCCATTGCTGTCCGGCCCCATGCTGGAGAGGCCGATACGCCCGGTGGCGCTGATGATGCCCTGGGTGATGGTCTGGCCGACGTTGTAGGGGTTGCCGATGGCGAGCACCACGTCTCCCACGTCCGGCAGACGATCCGGGTCCTGAGGGATCACCGGCAGGTTGTCCGATTCGATGTAGAGCACCGCCAGATCGGTCAGTTTGTCGGTGCCGACCAGCTCTGCACTGAATACCCGACCATCTTGCAGGGCGACGATGATCTGGTCCGCATCGGCGATGACGTGATAGTTGGTGAGCACGTGACCGCGCTGGTTCATGATGACGCCGGACCCCAGCCCCTGGGGTCTGAGTTCGGCTTTTTCACCGCGATTGCCGGCGAAGCTGCGGGTGTAGATGTTGACGACGGCAGGGCCGGCACGATGGGCCGCGTAGGAGAAGCTCAGCTCGCGGGCATTGGTGATGAGGCCCGGCAGGGGGGCGCCGCCGCGAAAATTGGGAAACACCAGCAACAAAAGCGCAGCCATGGCGAGGCCAAAGCCGACGGACTTGCCCAAGTAGCTGATCAGAGGTGGGATTTTCATGTCTTTCTCGTCCGTACAGGCTGCGGGCAGAGAATAACATTATCGATGGATAAAAATCACCCGCGGCGGTTGCCGCGGGTGTGAGGGGCTTAACGGATCACCAAATAGAGCGAGGAGTCGCCGCGCTGAATGTTCAGCGCCAGGACTTCCGGCTTGTTTTTCAACACCTTGGTCAGTTCACCCATGGAGTTGATGCGCTGGCGGTTGACTCCGATGATGATGTCACCCTTCTGCAGGCCGGAGGCGGCTGCCGGTGAGCGGGGATCGATGTCGGAGACTGCCACGCCGGTCACGGGGTCCGTGATGGTGCTCAGCTTGGCCCCTTCCAGGGCGGGATGCAGGGCGCTGGCCAGGATCTCGCTGTCATCCGCCTTCTTCAGGGTGACCTTGACGGTCTGCTCCTTGCCGTCACGAATGAGGCCGAGCGAGACCTGCTTGTCGGCCCCCATGGTGGCGATTTTGGCACGCAGCTCGCCGAAGGAGCGGATGGGCTTGCCATCGATGCTGATGATGATGTCGCCTGCCTTGATGCCTGCCTTGGCGGCAGCGGAGTCAGGCATGACCTGGTTGACGAAGGCACCGTCCTTCTTGTTGTAGCCGAAGGTCTTGGCGATTTCGCTGGTGAGCTCGGTGCCGGTAATCCCCAGCTGGCCACGGCGCACTTCGCCGTATTTCACGATCTGCTCGGAGAGATCGCGCACCATGTTGGACGGGATGGCAAAGCCGATGCCGATGTTGCCGCCGTTGGGGCCCAGGATGGCGGTGTTGATGCCGATCAGCTCCCCGCGCAGGTTGAGCAGGGCGCCGCCCGAGTTGCCGGAGTTGATGGCCGCATCGGTCTGGATGAAGTTCTCCAGATTTTCGATGTTGAGGCCGCTGCGACCCAGGGCGCTGACAATGCCGGAGGTGACGGTCTGGCCCAGGCCGAACGGGTTGCCGATGGCCAGCGCGTAGTCACCGACTCTCAGCTCGTCGGAGTCGGCGAACTTGATCTGCACCAGATCCTCGGCCTTGATTTGCAGCAGGGCGATATCCGACTGTTTGTCTTCCCCTATTTTCTTGGCTGCATACTCACGGCCATCCTTCAGGTTGACCTTGATTTCGTCCGCCTCGTGGACCACGTGGGCGTTGGTGATCACGTAGCCTTTCTTGGCATCGATGATGACGCCGGAACCAAGCGCCTGGAAGGGCTGCTCGCTCACCTGCTCGTCAGGCATGTTGGGGCCGAAGAAGAAGCGGAATTGTTCCGGCAGGCGCTGGCGGGTGATCTTCTTGCCAGAGACGGAGATGTTGACCACGGCAGGGGTCACCTGCTCGAGGACGGGGGCCAGGCTCGGCATCTCCTGGTTGTTCGCCATCAGGGGCAGTGCGGCCTGCGCCGGTGCTGAGGACATGGCGATACCGACACTGAGGGCTAAGACACTGAATACAGAAAGAGATTTACGCATATGAGAAACAGCTCCCAGAAAAAGTTGCAGTGCAATCGTCAAGGTCTGACCACGATAAAGCGTAATTAGTTCAACCGACGATCAGCCCGGCTGCTTGAGCAGGCCGGACGCACCGGCGTAATCGCGGGGAGGAAGGCCCGGCTCCTCGCTGTTGGCGGCATCGCCTGTTTCTTCCACTTCGGGTTCGCGGAACAGTGGTTCCTGTACCTTGGCCAGGAACTTGCTCTGTTCCGCCATATGGCGATAAAGGGTCTGGTACTGTTCGGCCAGTTGCTCCATCAGGGCTGCGCTGTCGGCGAAGTGGGTGGTGATCTGCCCCTGGTAGCTTTCCAGCTCCTTGTGGGCTTTTTTCAGCTCCTGTTCCAGGCGTCCGGCATCCCGGCTACGGACAGAGAAGCGGCCGATCAGCACGCCGATGATCAGGGCGGCGATCGCCAGCAGGATCCCGTTAAACAGAGTCATAGAAGCTCCTTGTTACAGCTAACACGATGAATTTGAAGCGGTCGGATGGACCGCAACGCCTCGTTGGCACTATACCGTGCCCCCCGAGAGCGTGATACCATTTTGTCCCTCATTCAGGGACTTGGAGGCGGTTTACAGGATGACCCCGCAGCAAAAATATCAGCAGGATTTGCAGCGCCCCGGCTTTGTGGCCGATCCGGCCCAGGCCATGGCAGTCGCCCGCCTGGAGCGACTTTATCAGGATCTGTGCGCAAGCCCGACTCCGACCAGATCCCGTGGCCTGCTGGGTTGGCTGCAAAAGCCGAAAACCCGTGACCCCGTCCAGGGGTTATATATGTGGGGCGGTGTGGGCAGAGGCAAGACCTGGCTGATGGATACTTTTTTTGAGAGCCTGCCGGGGGAGCGCAAACTGCGCATCCACTTCCACCGTTTCATGCACCGGGTGCACGATGAGCTCAAAGGGCTGACCGGTCAGTCCGATCCGCTCAAGCTGATCGCTCGCAAGCTGGCCGATGAGACCGACGTCATCTGCTTCGACGAGTTTTTCGTCTCGGATATCACGGATGCCATGCTGCTCGGTACTCTGTTCCAGGAACTCTTTGGCCATGGCGTGGTGCTGGTGGCCACATCTAACATTCCCCCTCAGGATCTCTACCGCAACGGGTTGCAGCGTGCTCGCTTCCTGCCAGCCATCGCGCTTATCGAGCGTCACTGCGAGGTGATCAATGTCGATGGCGGTGTCGATTATCGGCTGCGAACCCTTGAACAGGCAGAGATCTATCACTTCCCGCTGGATGAGCAGGCCAGGAGCAACCTGGATCGTTATTTCAGCCAGTTGACCGGGATTGGGCAGGTGACTGCCGCCGCACTGGAAGTCAACCATCGCCAACTGAGTGCACTGGGCGTGGGGGAAGGGGTGCTTTATATGGAGTTTGAACAGCTGTGCTGTACTCCACGCTCCCAGGGCGACTACATCGAACTGGCCCGTGAGTTCCACACTGTCCTGCTGGCCAATGTGCAACCCATGGGCAGCGGCACGGATGACGCGGCCCGCCGCTTCATCGCCATGGTGGACGAGTTTTATGAGCGGCACGTCAAGCTCATCATATCGGCGGCGGTCCCCATGACCGGGCTCTATGGCGAAGGCTTGCTGAATTTCGAATTCAAGCGTTGCCTTTCACGGCTTCAGGAGATGCAATCGCACGAATACCTTGCCAGAGTGCACCTTCCTTAGTCACAATACCGCGCCTGCCAGTCGGATGGGCATCTGCGGCAGGTAGGGTCGGGCGACATTTGCTAGCTTCATGGCAGTGAAATTAGCAGGTGATATTTAAGGCAACTTCACTTATAATCGCCCGGCCCACGTTACAGCTGTCGATAAGACAGCAACACTTTAAGCTTTACTTGTATTCGAAGGGGTACAGGTAGGCCATCGTTTGTTGTTTGTGGGAGAGCCCCCATAAGCAATTGGGTCTGTAACAGGTAATTGGGTTTAACTTAATGAAAACTTTCGTTGCCAAGCCAGAAACCGTAAAACGTGACTGGTACATTGTGGACGCAGAAGGTAAAACTCTGGGTCGTATCGCAACCGAGATCGCTGCTCGTCTGCGTGGTAAGCACAAAGCCGAGTACACTCCGCACGTTGACACCGGTGACTACATCATCGTTGTAAACGCTGAGAAGGTACACGTAACCGGTAAGAAATTTACCGACAAAATGTACCACGCTCACTCCGGTTTCCCGGGTGGTATCAAGTCCATCAGCTTCGACAAGCTGATTCAGCGTAAGCCGGAAATGGTAATCGAAGCTGCCGTCAAGGGCATGCTGCCGAAGGGCCCGCTGGGCCGTGCCATGTTCCGTAAGCTGAAAGTTTACGCAGGCGCAGAGCACGCTCATGCTGCTCAGCAACCTCAAGTACTGGATATCTAACGGGAACTGGCAACATGGCAGAAAATCAATACTACGGTACCGGCCGTCGCAAAAGCTCCACTGCTCGCGTATTCATCAAAGCGGGTAGCGGTAAAATCGTAATCAACCAGCGCTCCCTGGAGCAATACTTCGGCCGTCCGACTGCCCGCATGGTAGTTCGTCAGCCGCTGGAACTGGTCGAGATGACCGAGAAACTGGATCTGTACATTACCGTTAACGGTGGTGGCATCTCCGGTCAAGCTGGTGCGATCCGCCACGGTATCACTCGTGCTCTGATGCAGTACGACGAGACCCTGCGTTCCGAACTGCGTAAAGCTGGCTTTGTTACTCGTGATGCCCGTAAGGTTGAGCGTAAGAAAGTCGGTCTGCACAAAGCGCGTAAGCGTCCGCAGTACTCCAAGCGTTAATTCGCTTTTGGTACGCACTCTCAGGAGTGTCAAAAAAGCCTGGCAATTTGCCAGGCTTTTTTTATTGGTAATGTTACATGTGACAATGCTAAGCATACGTCACAAAAGACAAAAAATTGTGTATTTATTGTTTTTGCCCATCGACTCCCTTTCTTGTCAAATTGTTATCTTTTCTTTAAAATTTCCATGGTCTTTCTGTGTCAATTGCCACTCCGCTTCCATCGCAGTTGTCAGAGGGAGAGGAGAAGTAAACAGGGACACTATAAGAATGAGCGGAGTCCACATGGGAGAGTTTTTGGATGAGCAATGCGCCAGTTGATACCGGTCGCCGCAGATTTCTTACCTGGTCAACGGTTGCCGTTGGCGGTGTAGGAGCTGCTTTTACCGCAGTGCCGTTTATTAAGTCATGGAATCCGAGTGCCAAAGCCAAGGCGGCAGGCGCCCCGGTTGAAGTGGATATCAGCAAGCTGGAGCCGGGTCAGCTAATCCGCGTCGAGTGGCGTGGTAAACCGGTCTGGGTGGTGAAGCGTACCAAGCAGACGCTGGATGCTCTGGCTGCACACGATGACAAGCTGCGGGATCCTGCGTCAGACGAGCCACAGCAACCGGACTATGCCCACAATGGCTACAGATCCATCAAACCGGAAATCTTCGTGGCCGTTGGCATCTGCACTCATCTGGGATGCTCCCCTTCCTATCTGCCCGACAGCTTCGGCGAGCAGGTTCAAGGGGTAACTTCCGGCTTCTTCTGCCCCTGCCATGGCTCCAAATTCGACATGGCTGGTCGAGTGTTCCAGGGCGTCCCCGCACCGCTGAACCTGGTCATTCCGCCATACCAATTTCTTAGCGACACCACCATTCTGGTCGGTGCCGATGGCAAGGAGGCCTGACCATGTTTGCCAAACTCATGGGCTGGATCGATGATCGTTTCCCGCTCACGGCCATGTACAACGACCATATGGCCAAGTATCCGGCGCCCAAGAACCTGAACTTCTGGTACTTCTTCGGCTCGCTTGCCATGTTGGTGCTGGTCAACCAGATCATCACCGGCATCTGGCTGACCATGAACTACAACCCCTCGGCGGAAGGTGCCTTCGCTTCCGTGGAATACATCATGCGGGATGTGGATTACGGCTGGCTGCTGCGTTACATGCACTCAACCGGGGCATCCGCCTTCTTCATCGTGGTCTACCTGCACATGTTCCGCGGCATGATCTACGGCTCTTACCAGAAGCCACGGGAACTGCTGTGGATCTTCGGCATGCTGATCTTCCTGGTACTGATGGCCGAGGCCTTCATGGGTTACCTGCTGCCCTGGGGGCAGATGTCGTTCTGGGGGGCCCAGGTCATCATCTCGCTGTTCGGTGCCATCCCCGTTATCGGTGACGATCTGACCCTGTGGATCCGGGGGGACTATGTCATCTCGGGTGCAACCCTGAACCGCTTCTTTGCCCTGCACGTCATCGCTCTGCCGCTGGTGCTGGTGATGCTGGTGGCCATGCATATCCTGGCGCTGCACGAGGTGGGCTCCAACAACCCCGATGGTATCGACATCAAGAAGCACAAGGACGAGAACGGCTGGCCACTGGATGCGGTCGCGTTCCACCCCTATTTCACCGTGAAGGACATGATCGGGGTAGCCGGTTTCCTGTTCTTCTTCTGTGCCATCATCTTCTTCAAGCCGGACATGTGGGGCTATTTCCTCGAGAAACCGAACTTTGAGGTGGCCAACGGCCTGAAGACACCGGCGCATATCGCTCCGGTCTGGTACTTCACCCCCTTCTACGCCATCCTGCGTGCGGTGCCGGACAAGCTGCTGGGGGTCATCATGATGGGCCTCTCCATCGTGGTGCTGTTCCTGTTGCCCTGGCTGGATCGCTGCAAGGTGCGCTCGGTGCGTTACCGCAGCACCCTGCACAAGCTGAACATCGCCCAGTTCGTGGTCTGCTTCATTATCCTGGGGGTGCTGGGCGTGCTGCCATCAACCCCGACCCTGACGCTGATTGCACAACTCTGTACTCTGGGTTATTTCGGATTCTTCGTCCTGTTGTTCTTCTACAGCAAGAATGAGAACACCAAGCCGCTGCCGGAGAGGGTGACATTCAAATGAAAAGAATAATTTTTGCAGTGCTGGCCCTGCTACCTGGTCTGGTGTTGGCCTCTGGCGGTGGCTTCCCTCTCGACAAGGCGGAGTACGATTTGAGTGACAAGGCATCCCTGCAACGGGGGGCCGCCACCTTCATGAACTACTGTGCCGGCTGTCACTCCACCCAGTACCAGCGTTATAACCGGGTGGCGGCTGACATTGGCATTCCGGACGATCTGATGAAGGAGAACCTGGTCTTCACCGGCGCCAAGATCGGCGATCTGATGAAGAGCGCCATGTCCGAGAAGGATGCTGCGCGCTGGTTCGGCGCGCCGCCCCCCGACCTGACTCTGGTTGCCCGGGTGCGTGGTGCAGACTGGATCTACACCTATCTGCGTTCCTTCTACGTGGACGAGACCCGTCCATTCGGGGTGAACAACGCCGTCTTCCCGTCCGTGGGTATGCCCCATGTGCTGGAGCCGTTGCAGGGGACGCCCCGCGCCGAGTTCAAGACGCACACCCTGGATGGCGTGGAGATGCAGCAAGTCGTCAGCATCAAATCTGACGGCAACGGTGAAATGAACAACGAAGAATATGATCAGACGGTACTGGATCTGGTAAACTTCTTGGTCTACTCGGCTGAGCCGGTGCAGCAGGAGCGCGAACGTATGGGCTTCTGGGTACTCGGATTCATCGCTATCTTCTTCATCTTCACTGTGCTGTTGAAGAAGGAATTCTGGCGCGACGTTCACTAAGCGACCAGATCGGAGTAATATGACGCACGGCAATGAAGACAGACATGCTTCATTGCCGTTTCTGCTTTTTAATGACGGGAGGGTTCAATGGCTGTAGCTGCCAATAAGCGTTCGGTAATGACGCTGTTTTCCGGTGCCAACGATATGTTCAGCCATCAGGTGCGTATTGTCCTGGCGGAGAAGGGTGTTAGCGTGGATATCTGCCAGGTTGATCCTGCCAACCTGCCGGATGAGCTGGCCGAGCTGAACCCGTACAACACTGTACCGACTCTGGTGGATCGCGAGCTGGCGTTGTACACCTCGCGCATCATCATGGAGTATCTGGACGAGCGTTTCCCGCATCCGCCCCTGATGCCGGTTTATCCGGTCGCGCGCGGCAACAGCCGTTTGATGATGCACCGCATCGAGCTGGACTGGTACTCTCTGGCCGACAAGATCATGGCGGGCACCGATACCGAAGCCGCCCGTGCCGAGCTGCGTGACAACCTGCTGGCCATCGCCCCCATCTTCGGCGAGATGCCCTATTTCATGAGCGAAGAGTTCGGTCTGGTCGACTGCTACATGGCGCCGTTGCTGTGGCGTCTGCCGAGCCTGGGCATCGATTTCACCGGCCGTGGCGCCAAAGAGCTGAAGGCTTACATGGTTCGCCTGTTCGAGCGTGAATCCTTCCAGGCTTCCCTGACCGAGGCCGAGCGCGAGATCCGTGCCGGCGTATGAGCATGGAACCGACAATGACACCCAGTCGCCCGTATCTGCTGCGGGCGTTTTTTGACTGGTTGCTGGATAACGATCTGACTCCCCATCTGGTGGTCAATGCCAATATTCCCCATGTGATGGTACCGATGCAGTTCGTGCAGGATGGCCAGATTGTTCTGAACATAGCCCCCCGGGCCGTGGGCCAGTTCCACATGGACAATGACGCTGTCAGCTTCAGCGCCCGTTTCGGTGGCGTATCGCAGCAGGTCTATATCCCCATGGCGGCCGTACTGGCCATCCATGCCAGGGAGAATGGAGTGGGGACCCTGTTCCCGCCGGAGCCCGGGTATGACCTCTGGCTGGAACAGGCACAGACACCAACGTCGGTTGACCCCGAGCCGGAACCACCGCGCCCGAGCGGTCGCCCGACCCTGAAAGTCATCAAATAAAAAACGCAGCCTGAAGGCTGCGTTTTTTTTCCTGCCAGATGGTCAATTCTGGGCAAACTCGAAGGCTTTGATCACCTGTTTAACGCCGCTGACGTGGCGGGCGATTTCCACGGCCTGATCCCCTTCCTGGCGGGTGACCAGCCCAATGAGGAATACCTCGCCATTCTCGGTGACAACCTTCACCTTGGCGCTGTCGAAGTTCTTGGTGCCCAGCATGTCGGCCCGCACCTTGGAGGTGATCCAGGTGTCATTGCTGCGCACGCCGATACTGACTGGTTTGCCAAGGCGCAGTTCGTTGTAGACATGGCGAACCCCTTCAACCCGGCTCACGATTCTACCCGCTTCCTGTTTGTAAGCGTCAGAAGGTGTCTGACCCACCAGCAGCACACGGCCGTTGTTGCTGTAGACACTGATCTTGCTGGCGGCGCTCAGGGGCTTGTTGTCGGCTAACAGGTTGGCGGCTTTCAGCTCTATGGTCTGATCGTCCCACTGGGCACCCAGGGTGCGGCGATCGCCGCTCGCTTTGGCGGTGCCAGCCGCGCCACCGACCACCACGGCAGCACAGCCTTGCAGCAGCAGGACGCCAGTCAGCAGGGCAAGAGCGAGAATAGGCTTCTTCATGGTTTCAGTCTTCCTGTTGCGGGAAAAGTGTCTGGTCGATGAGGTCACAGAGACAGTGCAGGGTCAACAGGTTCACTTCCAGAATACGAGGACGGCGAGCGGAAGGAACGCGGATCTCCACGTCATTGGGGCCCAGCAGACCGGCGATCTCTCCCCCGTCTCCGCCACCGAGAACAATGATGGTCATGTCGCGGGAGAGGGCGGCCTCCGCAGCCTTGATGAGGCTGCGGCTGTTGCCTGTCGTGGTGATGACCACCAGGATGTCGCCTGGTTGTCCCAGAGCACGTATCTGTTTGGCATAGACCTCTTCGAAACCGTGATCCGTGGCGATGGCGCTGATGGTCGCCATGTCGGGCGTCAGGGCGAGACCGGGCAGGGAGGGGCGAGGAGTTTCATAGCAGTTCACCAGTTCGGAAATGAACAGCTGTGCCAATGCCGAGGAAGGACCATTGCCACATGCCATCACCTTGTGGCCATTGAGCAGGCAGATGGTCAGCATCTGGGCTGCCGTATGGATGGCATCCGGCAGTGCTTCGGCGGCAGCTATCTTGGTCTGGATACTCTCGGTGTAATTCTCTTTGATGGGATCAGTCATGGGGTCCTCTTAAAACGCGTTCTGGATCCAGTCCGGCTGGTCGCCCTCGAACGCGATCACATCGAATCGACAGGCCTGGTTGGCCTCATTGATGGCATGTTGCTTGAAATAGTGGCGCGCGGCCAGCACGATCTTGTGCTGCTTGCGCCGGGTGACCGAGCTGGCTGCACCGCCATGGGTGGCGTTGGCGCGATATCTCACTTCAACGAACACCAGGGTCTCCCCCTGGCGCATGATGAGATCGATCTCGCCGCCACGGCAGCGGTAGTTGCGGGTCACGGGTTGCAGGCCGCGGGCCTGCAACCAGCGTTCCGCTATTTGCTCAAAGTGTTGTCCCTTGCTCGTCGCTGCCGACGGCAACAGGTTCAACCACTGCTGGTGAAGTTGTGTCAGTAGCCTCTTCATGAGTCGCATCCTCCAGCTGGGGGGCGGCGCTGTCGCTGACCAGCTTGCCATTCTGGTAGGTGGCCCAGTCCAGCATGCGCACTATGTTGCCCTGGGGATCCACGCTCAGCTGGCCGCTCATGCCGGGTTGCTGCATGGCATTGACCTTGCGCATTTGCGGCAGGTTGCCTGCCAGGCTGACGGCATCGTAACCGAGGGCGAACAGGCGCAGCAGGTCGCCCTGGGTCTGGGGCCAGAGCAGGGCAATCTGTTCACGCTGCGTCTCGAAGCCACCCAGCAGCAGTGGCATGTCGGAGATATGCATGCCGTTAAGCTCGGATGCCACCTCGGTCGTCCCGCCGTCGTATCCCCGCGAGCTGCTGTAGATGGGCAGGCTGCCCATGGGATTGACCGAGATGTCCACATAGGGCTTGATCATCCGGGTCTCCAGGCTGTTGGCCACCACATAGACGGCGTCGATGCTGCGCGGCGCGGCATCGGACAGCTGGACAATCTCCCCGGCTCGTGCCGTGGAACGGCCGCTCAGAGCGTTCTTGACCATGCCCTGCACTTCGTTGCGCGCCCCGAAGGTGGCAACCACGGGCTTCTCCTGGCTGACGCCGGCCCAGGCCTGCTCAAACGCCTTGATACTGCTGTAGCCAATCCGGCCTTGTGCCGCGATCAGCAGCGGCTTGCGGTAGCCCTGACCATAGAGGTACTGGGCAGCCTGGCTCGCATCGGCAGCGGCGGAGAGCGAGAAATAGAAGGTATTGTCGTTGACGATTGGCTTGTCCAGCTCGTTGAGCGCCAGCACCGGCACGGTCGGACTCGACTTGAGCAGCTCCTCCACCTGATCCTTGAGCAGGGGGCCGATGATCATGTTGGCCCCTTCCTGAATGGCCTGCTTGTAGAGGTCCCCCATCGCCTTGCCCTGGGTATCATAGAAGTTCAGGGTGAACTGGCTCTGATTTTCCTTGTAGGACATCAACATGCCGTTGCGGATGGCGGCGCCCTGGGCCTCCAGGTTGCCGGAGAGCGGCAGGAAGACGGCGATCTGCTGCAGCGAACCGTTGTCCGTAGTAGCGAGATCCCCAAGGCCGGCCGGCATGTCGCTCTGGGCAGGGTGGTTAGGGAAGCTCTGCTTCCAGCCGGCAAGCTGGCGGGCCAGCTGGCTCGGCTGTGCCCCGAATTCGTTCACCAGCGCCGCAAGACGCAGCCAGCCGGTGGTCACATCGGGAGCTGGCTCCTCTTCGAGCGCCTGCAGGGTGGAGGGGGTCATGCTTTTCAGCAGCGACCAGATCTGCTGGTGATTGGTGGCCAGCTCATTCTTGGCCAGATAAGGTTCCAGCAGGATCAGCGACTTGGCCGCACCAAACTTGTTGTTGATGTCGAGCTGCAGCACCACGCGCTGGCGGTACCAGTCCTTCTGGGTATCGGCATCCAGCACCACATCCGGCTTGCCTTCCAGCAGGATCAGCGCCTGGTTGGCGTTGCCCTGGGCGAGTAGCAGGTGTGCCTGCAGCAGTTGCAACTGCGCCTGCTGCACCGGGCTCTTCGCCTGCTTCTGCAACTGCTGATACAGGGCGGCAGCCGGTTTGGCCTGGCCGAGCGCCAGATAGCTGCGCGCCGCCATCATCTGCCACACGAAGGCCTCTGCCGGTTTGGCGGGATCCACCTGCTCCAGATACCACTGGGCATTCTTGGTCAGATCCGAGAAGGCTGACGGCATGCCGGGTTGTCCGGAAGATTGATTGGGCTCCGACGCACAGGCGGCGAGCAGGACTGCCGCGAGTAGGATGCCGAAGAGTCGTGATACACTTAGCTGCTTTATAACCCGGTTCAAGTTCATTCCCCGACCAGTGTTGAAATTCTCCATAGTGTAAACGGGCCAATATGGCGACACAATTGTCGGGACACTCGGAGCTCCCATGAGTGACATCCCAACCCTGTATATAGTCCCCACTCCGATCGGCAATCTGGCCGACATCACCCAGCGAGCACTGGACGTGCTGCGCAGCGTCGATCTGGTGGCCGCCGAGGATACCCGGCATACCGGGATCCTGCTCAGCCACTACCAGATCTCGGTACCGACCTTTGCTCTGCACGATCACAACGAGCAGCAAAAGGCGGATGTGCTGATCGCCCGCATCAAGGAGGGCAAGAGCGTGGCCCTGGTCTCCGATGCGGGGACGCCGCTCATCAGCGACCCCGGTTATCACCTGGTCACCCGTTGTCGTGAAGCCGGGGTCAAGGTGGTGCCGCTGCCCGGTCCCTGCGCCGCCATCACGGCGCTGTCCGCCGCCGGGCTGCCCACCGACCGCTTCGCCTTCGAGGGTTTCCTGCCGGCCAAGGCCAAGGGGCGGGATGATCGCCTGCAAGCCGTCATCGAAGACACCCGCTCTCTGGTGTTCTACGAATCGCCGCGCCGGGTGCAGGAGACGGTGGAAGCGATCGCTCGCATCCTTGGTGAGCGCCAGGTGGTGGTGTGCCGCGAGCTGACCAAGACCTTCGAGTCCATCCACGGTCTGCCCGCCTCCGAGATGCTGGCCTGGCTCGGAGAGGACGATAACCGTTGCCGCGGGGAGATCGTGCTGGTGGTCGCCGGTGCCAGCAAGGTGGATGACGAGTTGCCTGCGGAGGCGATCCGCACCCTGGGGCTGCTGGTGGCCGAGCTGCCGCTCAAGAAGGCGGCGGCCCTCACCGCCGAGATCCACGGGGTGAAGAAGAATGCCCTCTACAAGTACGGTCTCGAGCATCATTAATTGCCGTAATCGGGAATTGCCGGTTTACCCCGTCCGCTTCACGAGGCTATAATCCGCGCCTCGGAGTTGGCTGGGCAATCGCTGCTTCGTCGTTGTGTCCCTCGGGACAGACGGGCGGAGGGGAGGAAAGTCCGGGCTTCATAGGGCAGGGTGCCAGGTAACGCCTGGGGGGCGCGAGCCTACGACCAGTGCAACAGAGAGCAGACCGCCGATGGCCCGCAAGGGATCAGGTAAGGGTGAAAGGGTGCGGTAAGAGCGCACCGCGCGACTGGCAACAGTTCGTGGCACGGTAAACTCCACCCGAAGCAAGACCAAATAGGCCCCTATTGGCGCGGCCCGCGTTGGGGGCGGGTAGGTTGCTTGAGCCAGTGAGCGATTGCTGGCCTAGAGGAATGATTGCTACCCGGGGCAACCCGGTACAGAACCCGGCTTACAGGCCGACTCCGACCTCTTTCCTGAAGAGCCTTGCGATTTATCGCAAGGCTCTTTTTATTAACCATAAAGTACTGCCTCGGTTGACTCGTGATATTTACTGTTGGGCTAGCTATGTTTAACAAATGTATTTTATATCAATCTGTTATGTGGAATTTTTCCATGTTCTGAATATCGTGATGGCGCTGGAGAAGCGCGGCCTGCATGGCTGATGTTTATTCGTGCAATTTGTCAGTTTTTTAATTGCTGAAAATTAATCGAGTTGCGGGTAACACAAATAACTTGTGGAAAATCAATTCATTTAATCGGTAGTCTCATCACGCTGCGTCAATATGTTCCCCATGCCCGAGATCCTTGCTTGAAAAGCCCCCTGCTCGTCCTTAAACTTCATGGTGGAGAAAAGTGGATCAAAGTGGTTTTATTGGGCATCTAGCCCCCATAACTCACCTTCGGGGACTGCAATTTGTTGCGTGGCGCTCACGCCATCAGCCTGGACAGCAAGGGGCGGTTGGCGATTCCGACCAAATTTCGTGATTGGCTGCGCGACGAATGCGACGGCCAGCTGGTCTGCACCATCGACATCGCCCATCCCTGTCTGCTGCTTTATCCCCTGAATGAATGGGAAGAGGTGGAGCGCAAGCTGAAGACCCTTTCCAGCACCAACCCGGCGGAACGCCGCCTGCAGCGTCTGCTGCTCGGCCACGCGGCCGAATGCGAACTGGATGGCAATGGCCGTCTGCTGCTCAGCCAGCCGCTGCGCAGCCATGCCGGGCTGGACAAGAAAGTCATGCTGGTGGGCCAGCTCAACAAATTCGAGCTGTGGGATGAAGCCCGCTGGCAACAACAGATCAACGACGACATCCTGGGCCTGCCCGAGGACGACTGGGCAAGTTCACCACGACTACAGGATTTTTCTTTATAAATGACCCAAGCCGCTGAACACATCACAGTGCTGTTGCACGAAGCCGTCGAAGGGCTGGCCATCAAGCCGGACGGTATCTACGTCGACGGTACCTTTGGCCGGGGTGGTCACTCTCGTCTCATTCTCCAGCATCTGGGCCCGAACGGCCGTCTGATCGCCATCGACCGGGATCCCCAGGCCATTGCCGAGGCGGCCAAGATCCAGGATCCCCGTTTCGAGATCGTGCACGGTCCCTTCTCCGGCATCACCCGCTATCTGACCGAGCGCGGCCTGCTGGGCAAGGTCGATGGCTTCCTGCTGGATCTCGGTGTCTCCTCCCCCCAGCTTGACGATGCCGAACGTGGCTTCAGCTTCATGAAGGACGGCCCGCTCGACATGAGGATGGATCCCACCTCCGGTCAGAGCGCCGCCGAGTGGCTGGCCCGTGCCGATGTGGACGACATCGCCTGGGTGCTGAAAACCTTCGGTGAGGAGCGCTTCGCCAAGAAGATTGCTCGCGCCATCGTACACGATCGGGTGACCGAGCCCTATGTGCGCACCCGCCAACTGGCGGAGATGATTTCCCGGGTCAACCCGAGCAAGGAGAAGGGCAAGCACGCGGCGACCCGCAGCTTCCAGGCCATCCGCATCTATATCAACAGCGAGCTGGACGAGATCGAAACCGCCCTCAACGGCGCGCTGGACGTGCTGGCTCCTCACGGCCGTCTCTCCGTCATCAGCTTCCACTCTCTGGAAGATCGGCTGGTGAAACATTTCATTCGCAAGCACGAGAAAGGTCCTGAAGTACCCCACGGCATCCCCCTGACTGAAGCCCAGCTTGCCGGTGGTCGCAAGCTGAAGTCGATCGGCAAGGCGCTCAAGCCTTCCGACCACGAGGTCAATGAAAACACCCGGTCCCGCAGTTCGGTGCTGCGGGTCGCAGAGCGTCTTGCGGAGTAAACGATGAGCGACGTGCGCGTTCACCTCGCCAGGGAGATCGTTGCGGATCTCTGGCGCCACAAGTTGCAGGTCCTGTTGACCGTCGCCGTGCTGGTCACCGCCTTTGCGGTGATCCTGGTGACCAACATGACCCGGGGTCTGACGGCCAAGCAGAACGATCTGATGGCGGAGGAGGACAGGCTCAACATCGAGTGGCGCCACCTCTTGCTGGAACAGGGCACATTGGCTGAGCACTCCCGGGTGGCGAGTCTGGCCATGGACAAGTTGCAGATGGCTCGTCCCCTGGTGACCACTGAAAAGGTAATTACACAACCATGACACGCAAGGCCGCCACCAAGGCTCCGGCAAAGGACAAAGCCAAGGCGAAAGCACCCTCACTCTACCCGTGGCGCTTTCGTACCCTGGTTTTCTTCATCGGCATCGCGTTTGCGGGGCTGATCCTGCGGCTGGCCTGGATCCAGGTGATCGATCCGGACAGACTGCGCCAGGAGGGGGATATGCGCTCCCTGCGCACCACCTCCACCCAGGCGGTGCGCGGCATGATCACGGACCGCAATGGCGAACAGTTGGCGGTATCCGTGCCGGTCGAAGCGGTCTGGGCCGATCCCAAGACGGTGCACGAGTCCGGTGCCATCCACAACGAGCGTGCCTGGCTGGCACTCTCCGCCGTGCTCAAGCTCGACATCAACACCCTCAAGCATCGCATCGCCAACCCGAGCAAGCGCTTCGTCTATCTGCAGCGACAGGTGACGCCTGCGGTGGCCGAGTACATCAAGGGGTTGAAGCTGGGGGGCATCTATCTGCGCCCCGAGGCGCGCCGTTTCTACCCGACCGGCGAGATAAGCTCCCACCTGGTGGGGGTGACCAACATCGATGGCAGCGGCATCGAGGGGATTGAGCGCAGCTACAACGAGTGGCTGACCGCAACCCCTGGCGAGATGCGGGTGCGCAAGGACAGGCAGGGCCGCGTCATCGAGCGCCTGGGCCTGGTGAAAGAGGGCAAGCACGCCAACGATCTGCAACTGAGCATCGATCAGCGGGTGCAGGCGCTGGCCTATCGCGCCCTCAAACGGGCTACCGACGAGAACAAGGCCACCTCCGGCTCCATGGTGATGCTGGATGTGAAGACCGGCGAGGTGCTCGCCATGGTCAACACCCCCTCCTACAACCCGAACAACCGCGGCCAGTACCAGAGTTTCCGGGTGCGAAACCGGGTGGTGACCGATACCTATGAGCCGGGCTCCACGGTCAAGCCATTGATTTTGCTTAGTGCCTTGCAAGCCGGTGTCACCAGCTGGAAGGACTTCATCCCGGGCGGCCCCCTCTTTATCGGGGCCAAGCAGATCCGTGACGTGAGTATCCACAAGGCGACCAACCTGTACGACATCCTGCGCTACTCCTCCAACATCGGCATGTCGCGCATCGCGCTGCGGATGCCGGCCCAGGAGATGATCAATACCCTGAGCATGGTGGGATTCGGCATGGACACCGGCAGCGGCCTGATGGGGGAGAGCAGCGGCATGCTGCCCCAGCGTCGCCGCTGGTCCGACATCGAGCGAGCCACCCTGTCGTTCGGTTATGGTCTGCGAGTGACCCCGCTGCAGCTGGCCTCCGCCTACGCCACCCTGGCCAACAAGGGCAAGCGGGTGCCGCTCTCCATCATCAAGGTGACCAAGCCGCCCAAGGGTGAGCAGGTCATCGATCACAACAACGCCGCTGCCATGTTGCAGGCGCTGGAGTACGTGGTCAGCAATGCCATTCCCAAGGCCCAGATCCCCGGTTATCGGGTCGGTGGCAAGAGTGGTACCGCCAAGGTGGCCGTGGCTGGGGGCTATGGCAAGGACTACATGGCCTGGTTTGCCGGTTTCGCGCCAGCCAGCAATCCCCGTTTCGTCATGGTGGTGGTGATCAACGAGCCCAAGGGGGATGCCTACTACGGCGGTGCCGTGGCGACCCCGCCCTTTGCGGAGGCCATGGGAGGCGTGTTGCAGCTCTTCAACATCCGTCCCGATGCGATCCCGCCCGAGGTGCCCGCCAAGCTTGCCCGCACGGAGGCCAACAATGGCGCACCGCGTACTTGACGGGCATCCGGTTTTTTCCATCGGCCCCGCTGCTGTCGGGGCGTTTTCCATGGCGTGTACGAGCGCCCGCATTCCCGCATTTTCGGAGGCTTCCCATGCCGCCCCGCACACTTGATCAACTGATGAGCCGCTTCGGCATCGATGCCCCGGCGCTTTCCCTCAACGATCTCCAGCTCGACAGCCGGCGGGTCGGTCCCGGCTCGCTCTTCGTGGCGATTCGTGGCCATCAGGTGGATGGCAGGCGCTTCATCGAACAGGCGGTGGCTCAGGGAGCGACCGCCGTGCTGTTTGAGGAGGACGGAGAATTCGTCCCTCCGGCGACCCAGATCCCCTGCATCGGCATGAGGGATCTTCCCGCTCGTCTCTCCGAGCTGGCCGGCCATTTCTACGGTCACCCTGCGCAAAAGTTGCAACTGGTGGGCATCACGGGCACCAACGGCAAGAGCACCACGGCCCTGCTGGTGGCCAACTGGCGCACCCTGCTGGGGGGCAAGGCCGGGGTCATGGGCACCATAGGCAACGGTCTGTTTGGCGAGCTCATCGAAGCAGAGAACACCACGGGCAGCGCGGTCCAGGTGCAGGCCAATCTGGCCGCCTTGCAGCAGCAGGGGGCCGATCTGGTGGCGATGGAGGTCTCCAGCCACGGTCTGGTGCAGCATCGCGTGGCGGCCCTGCCGTTTGCCTCGGCAGTCTTCACCAACCTGAGCCGGGATCATCTGGACTATCACGGCACCATGGAGGCCTATGCCGCCGCCAAGGAGGAGCTGCTGAAGCTGGTGGATGAGCCTTGCGCCGTCATCAACGCCGATGACCATCTGGGACGGCAATGGCTGGCGACCTATCCCGGTGCAGTGGCCTTCGGGGTTCATGGTCCGATTGAAAACCATGCCGGACGACAACTGACGGCGCAGGATCCCCACTTCCACCAACAAGGTTTTGATACGCGCATTAACTCCAGCTGGGGGAATGGTGTATTATCCGCCCCCTTGCTCGGCCGCTTCAACGTCAGCAACGTGCTGGGCGCCATGGGTGCCATGCTGGTGCTCGGCTACGACTTCGATGACCTGCTGGCGACGGCCCCCAGACTGCAACCGGTGACCGGTCGCATGGAGTGCTTCGGCGGTGGCGATGCGCCGCTCGCCGTGGTCGATTACGCCCACACCCCGGATGCGCTGGAGAAGGCATTGCAGGCCCTGCGGGTGCACTGTCACGGCCGGCTCTGGTGCCTGGTGGGATGCGGCGGCGACAGGGATCGCGGCAAGCGTCCCATGATGGCTGCCATGGCGGAGCAGCATGCGGACTGCGTGATCCTGACCGACGACAATCCCCGTACCGAGGAGCCGGCCCGGATAATGGCCGACATGGTGGCGGGTCTTCGCGATCCCGGCGCCGTGCAGATCGAGCACGACAGGACCAAGGCAATCCAGTTGGCACTGAGCCAAGCGAGCAAAGACGACATCATCCTGGTGGCCGGCAAAGGCCACGAGGATTATCAGATCATTGGAACCGACAAGCGGCACTACAGCGATAGGGAAACCGTCGCAGCCGCCTTGCACACATTAATGGAGTCATTCAAATGATGACCCTCAGGCTTGCCGACCTGGCGCAGGTGCTCGATGCCCGTCTGATCGGGGGCGACCATGAGATCACGGCGGTCAGCACCGACACCCGTACTCTGGGCGCGGGGGCGCTGTTCGTGGCCCTGCGCGGCGAGCGTTTCGACGCCCACGATTTCTGCGACCAGGCGGTTGCCGCCGGCGCCAGTGCCCTGCTGGTGGAGCGCGAATTGCCGCTGGCCATTCCACAACTGGTGGTGGGCGACACCCTCAAGGGGCTTGGGCGTCTGGGCAGGCTGGTGCGCGAGCGCATCAATCCGAAAGTGCTCGCCATCACCGGCAGCTGTGGCAAAACCACGGTGAAGGAGATGGCGACGGCCATCCTGCGTTGTGAAGGGGAGGTGCTGGCCACCGCCGGCAACTTCAACAACGAGGTGGGGGTGCCGCTGACCCTGCTGCGCCTCGAGCCGCAACACCAGTTCGCGGTGATGGAGCTGGGAGCCAACCACCCGGGCGAGATCGCCTGGACCACGTCGCTCGCCAGACCCGACGCCGCCATCATCAACAACGTCGCTGCCGCGCACCTGGAAGGCTTTGGCTCCCTGGAAGGGGTGTTCCATGCCAAGAGCGAAATCTTCGAAGGGTTAGGCGAGGGCGGCACCGCCATCGTCAATGCCGACAACGAGTTCTGGCCGAAGTGGCGTGAAAAGGGCATCCACTGCGCCTTCTCCCTTGAGGATCCGCGTCAGCCGTTCCACGCCCGCGACATCGTGCTCAACGAGCAGGGTTGTGCCGGGTTCGTGATGGTGACGCCCCAGGGAGAAGTGAATCTGACCCTGGCCATTCCGGGTCGCCACAACGTGGCCAACGCCCTGGCTGCTGCCGCCGGTACCCTGGCCCTGGGCGCATCGCTTGCGTCCGTCAAGGCGGGGCTGGAGCAGATGGCGCCGGTCAAGGGCCGTTTCTGCGTGCAACGCTGGGGTGGCCTCACTCTGGTGGATGACACCTACAACGCCAGCGTGGAGTCCGTGCTGGCGGGTATCGATGCCCTGACCGCCATGAACGGCTACAAGGTGCTGGTATTCGGTGACATGAAAGAGTTGGGTGAGGAGTCCGCCGCGCAGCATGCCCGGGTCGGACACCACGCCCGTGAGCAGGGCCTCGATGCCGTGCTGACCGTAGGGGAACAGAGTCGCCACACCGCAGATGCCGCGGCTGGCCGACATTTCGATAACAAGGCGTCGTTGTTTGAAGTGCTTGCGCAAATGATAAATACACATCAAGAAATCGCGATCTTGGTCAAGGGTGCCCGCGGCTCCCACATGGAAGATATCGTCGAGATGGTCAAGGGCCATCAGGAGTCAGCCACATGCTAGTCTGGCTGGCGGAACTGCTCACCCCGCACTTCACCTTCTTCAACGTCTTCTCCTACCTGACGTTTCGCGCCATCTTGTCGATCATCACCGGTCTGGTGGTGGCGCTCTGGATGGGGCCGCGCCTCATCCGTCGCCTGCAGATCATGAAGTTCGGCCAGGTGATCCGCAACGACGGTCCCGAATCCCACCTCAGCAAGAAGGGCACCCCGACCATGGGCGGCCTGATGATCATTGCAGCCATTTTCACTTCTGTGCTGCTCTGGTGCCGCCTCGACAACCCCTATGTCTGGCTGGTGCTGTTCGTGCTGGGGGCCTATGGCGCCATCGGTTTTGCCGATGACTATCTCAAGGTGGTGCGCAAGAACACCGATGGCCTCATCGCCCGCTGGAAGTACTTCTGGCAGTCCGCGGTCGCGCTGGGTGTGGCAGTCTTCCTCTACGCCACGGCCACCCACGATGGTCAGACCCAGCTGGTGGTCCCCTTCCTCAAGGATGTGATGCCCCAGCTCGGCCTGATGTTCATCCTGCTGACCTACTTCGTCATCGTCGGTACCTCCAACGCGGTCAACCTGACCGATGGCCTGGATGGCCTCGCCATCATGCCCACCGTGATGGTGGCGGGGGGCTTCGCCCTGATCGCTTGGGCGACCGGTAACGTCAACTTCGCGAACTACCTGCACATTCCCTACGTGCCCTACACCTCCGAACTGGTGATCGTCTGTACCGCCATCGTGGGCGCGGGCCTGGGCTTCCTCTGGTTCAACACCTACCCGGCCCAGGTCTTCATGGGGGACGTGGGTTCCCTGGCCCTGGGCGGCGCGCTCGGTACCATCGCGGTGCTGGTGCGCCAGGAGTTCCTGCTGGTGATCATGGGGGGCGTCTTCGTGATGGAGACCGTCTCGGTGATCCTGCAGGTCGGATCCTACAAACTGCGCGGCGTGCGGATCTTCCGCATGGCCCCCATCCATCACCACTATGAGAAGAAGGGCTGGCCGGAGCCGCGTGTCATCGTGCGCTTCTGGATCATCACCCTCATGCTGGTGCTGCTTGGCCTCGCCACCCTGAAGGTGAGGTAAGCCATGGTCATCATCATCGGACTCGGCAAAACCGGACTCTCCTGCGTCGATTACTTCCTCGACCGCGGCGTCACGCCGCTGGTGATGGACACCCGTACCAATCCGCCGGGCAAGGACGAGCTTCCCCCCGAGGTGGAGCTCATCCACGGGTTGGACGCTGAGCGGCTCAAGCAGGCGCACATGATAGTGGCGAGCCCGGGCATCGCCCTGGCGACTCCGGAGTTGAAGGCCGCCGCCGAGTTCGGGGTGCGCATCGTCGGTGACATCGAACTGTTCGTGCGTGAAACCCAGACGCCCGTCATCGCCATCACCGGTTCCAACGGCAAGAGCACGGTCACCACGCTAGTGGGTGAGATGATCGCCGAGGCGGGGCTCAAGGTCGGTGTGGGGGGCAATATCGGCACCCCGGCGCTGTCGCTCCTCAAGCAGCCCATGGATCTCTGCGTGCTGGAGCTCTCCAGCTTCCAGCTCGAGACCACCTACAGCCTGCGGGCCGCCGCCTCCGTGGTCCTGAACCTCAGTGAAGATCATATGGATCGCTATGCCGGCATGGCGGATTACCGCGCCGCCAAGATGGAGATCCATCAGCACTCCCAGCACATCCTGATCAATCGCGACGATCCCCAGACCCTGCCCGATGTGGGTCAGGTGTGGCAGAGTTTCGGCCTCGACTGCAACGGCTACGGTCGCTGCGAGCTGGAGGGCCGTCACTGGCTGACCTTGCACGGCGAGCCGCTCCTGGCGGTGGACGAGATGAAGATAGTGGGTGCCCACAACCAGGCCAATGCCCTGGCGGCCATGGCCCTGTGCGATGCGGTGGGCATTCCCCGCGAGGCACAACTTGCCGTGCTGCGCCGCTTTGAAGGCCTGCCTCACCGTGCCCGCTTCGTGCGGGAGGTAAATGGGGTGCGCTGGATCAACGACTCCAAGGCCACCAACGTGGGGGCGACCCTGGCCGCCGTGGCCGGGGTGCGTGAAGCGGTAAAGGGCCGCCTGCTGCTGCTGGCCGGTGGCCAGGGCAAGGGGCAGGACTTCGGCCCGGTGCAGGCCCTGCTCGGCAGCCAGATCGATCACATGTACTGCTTTGGTCAGGATGCCGAGGTGCTGCTGGCCCTGGGCGAACAGACCGAGCGAGTTGCCGATCTTGACGCTGCTGTCGCCAAGGCGGCGACCGACGCCAAGCCTGGTGACTGGGTGCTGCTGGCGCCGGCCTGCGCCAGCCTCGATCAGTTCAAGTCTTTCGAAGCGCGCGGTGATCGTTTCACCGAACTGGTGATGGGCTTATGAACGCCCTGCGTGTGGTTGCGGGATTCTTGCAGCGCTGGTTGCTACCGGCGCGCCCCGCTGGTCTCTACGATCGGCAACTGGTGGTGCTGGCCCTCGCCCTGATGGGCGTCGGGCTGGTGATAGTGGCGTCCGCTTCCATCCCTGAGGGGATCGCCATCAACAACGATCCCTTCATGTTCGTGAAGCGCCACGGCATGTTCCTGGTGATGGCGCTGGGTATCTCCTGGTTCGTGTTGCAGGTGCCTATGGCACGCTGGCAGCAGTACAACGGCCCCATGTTGTTGCTGGCCATCGTGCTGCTGGTGATGGTGTTGCTGGTGGGCCGCAGCGTCAACGGTTCGGTACGCTGGCTGCCGCTTGGCCCCTTCAACTTGCAGCCGGCTGAGTTCGGCAAGTTGGCACTGTTCGTCTATCTGGCGGGCTATCTGGTGCGCCGCCAGAGCGAGGTGCGCGAGCGCTTCATCGGTTTCATGAAACCCATGGCGGTGCTGTTCGTGGTGGCCATCCTGCTGCTGGCCCAGCCGGATCTCGGGTCAGTGGTGGTGATGTTCGTCACCTCCCTCGGGATGCTGTTCCTGGCCGGAGCCCGGCTGGTGCAGTTCATCGGTCTCATCCTGGTGGGGGTGAGCGCAGTGGTGACCCTGATCATCGCGGAGCCCTACCGGATGCGGCGGGTGACCTCTTTCCTCGACCCCTGGGCCGATCCCTTTGGCAGCGGCTATCAGCTGACCCAGTCCCTGATGGCCTTTGGTCGGGGGAGCTGGTTTGGCGAGGGGCTCGGCAACTCCATCCAGAAGATGGAGTACCTGCCGGAGGCCCACACGGACTTCGTGTTCGCCATTCTGGGCGAAGAGCTGGGCTACGTGGGGGTGCTTGGCGCACTCTTCCTGATTTTTGCGCTGGCGGTGAAGGCGCTCAAGCTGGGTCACCAGGCGCTGGTGGCCGAGCGGCTCTATGAAGGTTATCTGGCCATCGGCATCGGCATCTGGTTCAGCTTCCAGACTTTCGTCAACGTCGGTGCCGCCAGCGGCATGATGCCTACCAAGGGGCTGACCCTGCCGCTGGTCAGTTATGGCGGCTCCAGTCTCATCATCATGATGGTGGCGGTGAGCATGTTGATTCGTATCGATTTCGAGTTGCGCCAGGCAAGTGCCCAGGCGCGCGTGCGGGAGGTTGCGTGAGCAAGACGTTACTGGTGATGGCGGGTGGTACCGGGGGCCATGTGTTCCCCGGCCTGGCTGTCGCCGATCGCCTCAAGGCCCAGGGCTGGACCATCCACTGGCTCGGCACTGCCGACCGGATGGAGGCGGAGCTGGTGCCTGCCCATGGTTATCCCATCTCCTTCATCGACATCCAGGGGGTGCGTGGCAACGGCATCAAGCGTCTGCTCGCGGCGCCCTACCGTGTCATCAAATCCGTGCTGCAGGCCCGCCAGGTGCTCAAGACCATCCAGCCCGATGTGGTGCTGGGCATGGGGGGCTTCGCCTCCGGCCCGGGTGGCGTGGCCGCCTGGCTGTCCGGCATTCCGCTGCTGCTGCACGAGCAGAATGCCGCCGCCGGCCTGACCAACAAGCTGCTGGCCCGTATCGCCAGGCGGGTGCTGATGGCCTTCCCTGGTGCCTTCGCCCCCAATGCCCGCACCGCCGTGGTGGGCAACCCGGTGCGCCCCGAGGTGGTGGCGCTGCCGGATCCCCAACTGCGCAGCAGCAGCGATCCTCTGCGCCTGCTTGTGGTCGGTGGCAGCCTGGGGGCCCGGGTCCTCAACGAGCAGGTGCCTCCTGCGGTTGCAGCTGCCGGTGTGCCCATCGAGGTACGTCACCAGTGCGGCAAGGGCAATGGGGAGGCCGTGGCTGCTTCCTATGCCGGGCTGGGGGTCGAGGCCGAGGTGAGTGAATTTATCAAGGACATGGCGGATGCCTATGCCTGGGCGGACCTGGTGGTGTGCCGCGCCGGCGCATTGACCGTCTCCGAAGTGGCCGCTGCCGGTGTGGCCGCCATCTTCGTGCCCCTGCCCCATGCGGTGGACGATCACCAGACCCGCAACGCCCTGACCCTGGTCGACGGCGGTGCGGCCGAGTTCCTGCCCCAGTCCGAGCTGACGCCGGCGGCGCTGGCGTCGCGCCTCTCCTGGCTCGCCGGGCGCAGGGAAACCCTGCTGAACATGGCCCAGGCCGCGCGCCGGGTCGCCATCATCGATGCCGCCGAACGGGTTGCCGATGAGTGCAAACGGCTCGCCACCGGCTGAGCCAAACGAGATGGAAGGCGAAGATGTGCCGCCAAGGCCCCGCTTCTGTCTTCGAACTGATGAATGTCGCCGAATGAAAATGGCCTGTGGCCGCGAATTGAGAAAGAACTATGACCAAGGTTGAACTGGCAAAACTGCGTACCGTTATCCCCGAAATGCGCCGCGTGCGTCGCATCCACTTCATCGGCATCGGTGGCGCCGGTATGGGCGGTATTGCGGAAGTGCTTGCCAATGAAGGGTATCAGGTGACCGGCTCGGATCTGGCCCGCAACGGGGTGACCGAACGCCTGGCCTCTTTGGGCGCACACATCTTTGTCGGTCACAGTGCCGAGCATGTGGACGGTGCCAGCGTGGTGGTGGTTTCCACCGCCATCAAGCAGGACAACCCCGAGCTGCTGGCTGCCCGCGAGCTGCGTATTCCCGTGGTGCGCCGCGCCGAAATGCTGGCTGAGCTGATGCGCTTCCGTCACGGTATCGCCATCGCCGGGACCCACGGCAAGACCACCACCACCAGTCTGGTGGCGAGCATCTATGCCGAAGCGGATCGCGACCCCACCTTCGTCATCGGCGGTCTGCTCAACAGCGCCGGCACCAATGCCCGCCTGGGCAGCAGCCGTTATCTGATTGCCGAGGCGGACGAGAGCGATGCCTCCTTCCTGCATCTGCAACCCATGGTCTCCATCGTGACCAACATCGAAGCGGATCACATGGACACCTATGGTGGCGATTTCTCCAGGTTGAAGGCCACCTTCATCGATTTCCTGCACAACCTGCCGTTCTACGGTCTGGCCGTGGTGTGCGTGGATGACCCCGTGATCCGCGGCATGCTGCCGGAGATCGCCCGTCCCACCCTCACCTACGGTCTGAGCGATGATGCCGATGTGCAGGTGCTGGACTTCGTGCAGACCAGCAATCGCAGCCGTTTCCGGGTGCGCCGTGCGGGGGCGGGTGAGCTGGAGGTGACCCTGAATCTGCCGGGCATCCACAACGCCCTCAACGCCGCCGCCGCCATCGCGGTGGCAACCGAAGACGGCATCGGCGACGAGGCCATCATCCAGGCACTTTCCAAGTTTGAAGGGGTGGGGCGCCGCTTCCAGCAATATGGCGAGTTTGAAACCGGCCGTGGCAAGGCCATGCTGGTGGACGATTACGGTCATCACCCGAGCGAAGTGAAGGTGACCATCAACGCCGCTCGCGCCGGCTGGCCCGAGAAGCGGCTGGTGATGGTGTTCCAGCCGCACCGCTACAGCCGGACCCGGGATCTCTACGAAGATTTCGCGGATGTGCTTTCCAAGGTGGACGTGCTGGTGATGCTGGAGGTCTATGCCGCCGGTGAGGAGCCCATTCCCGGTGCCGATGGCCGTGCCTTGTGCCGTTCCATCCGCTCCCGCGGCACCCTGGAGCCCATCTTTGTCGCAACGCCGGACGATGTGCCCGCGGTGCTGGCCGACCTGATTGGCGAGGGGGATCTGGTATTGACCCAGGGGGCGGGTAACGTCGGTGCGCTGGCCCGTCGTCTCGGCGAGATGAAATTGAGCGTGGATAGCATGAAATCCGGTGCCTGAGGGCCCAATGAGTATTTTGACCGCCAAGCCGAGGCCTATATAATGGCGAACCGGTCTGCAAGTGGCCGGCATGGCGCGTTTTACGGGGATCGATCGGGTGGAGGCAAGGGCACAAGGGCGCACCAAGGGGGGCTTCATCGCCGGGGTGGCATTTTTTATCCTGGTCATGTGGGGGCTCTACCAGACTGCGCTGGATGTTAAAGACTGGCTGACGGATGCCAGTCGGTTGCCCATGAGCGAGCTGTTGCTGCAGGGGCAACACGAATATTTGAAGGCCGATGAGTTGCGTGCTGCCGTGCTGGATGGTGCCGAACTTCGCAACTTCTTCGAGCTGGATGTGAACGAATTGCAGGCGCGTCTGAACGCTCTGCCCTGGGTGGCCCAGGTCTCGGTACGAAAGAAGTGGCCGAACAAGATCAAGGTCTATCTCACGGAACAGGATGTGGCGGCTCGCTGGAACGGCAACCGCTTCGTCAACACCAAGGGTGAGGTATTCAGTGCCCCGGACAGGGTGAAGAAGCCCCTGATGCAGTTGTCTGGGCCCGATGATCAGGCCGCCAAGGTGCTGGAAGCCAGCCATCAGTACGAAACGCTGCTGGCGGCCAAGGGATACAAGTTGCTGGGGGTGAATCTGACCCCCCGCCATGCCTGGGAACTGACCCTGGATGGCAACATTCAGCTGTTTGTGGGGCGCTCGGATATCGCGCTTCGTCTGCAGCGGTTTATCGATGCCTTTCCGGTCATCGAGCCCCGTGAGCGGGTTGCTTACGTGGATCTTCGATACGACACCGGGATGGCAGTTGGCTGGAAGAAAAGCGAAGAGAAAGTGAATGACCAACACCGCAGATAGAAATTTGATTGTCGGACTGGATATCGGCACGACCAAGGTGGCGGTACTGGTTGGCGAAGTATTGCCTGATGGCGAACTCAATGTCATCGGCATGGGCAGCCACGCTTCTCGCGGGATGGAGAAGGGCGGGGTCAATGACCTCGACTCCGTGGTCAAGTCCCTGCGCCGCGCGGTGGAAGAGGCCGAGATGATGGCAGACTGCCAGATCAGTTCCGTCTATCTGGGGCTGTCCGGCAAGCACATCGATTGCCGCAACGAGACCGGCATGGTGCCCATCTCCGACGAAGAGGTGACCCAGGAGGATGTGGACAACGTCATCCACACCGCCAAGTCGGTGCGGTTGTCTGACGAGCTCCGGGTGCTGCACGTGCTGCCTCAGGAGTTCGCCATCGACTATCAGGAAGGGATCAAGAACCCGGTTGGCCTCTCCGGCGTGCGGATGGCAGCCAAGGTGCATCTCATCACCTGCCACAACGACATGGCGCGCAACATCGAGAAGTGTGTGGAGAAGGTGGGTCTGCGGGTGGATCAGCTGATCTTCTCCGCCCTGGCCTCCAGCTACGCCGTGCTGACCGAAGACGAGAAGGAGCTTGGTGTCTGCGTGGTGGACATCGGTGGTGGCACCATGGACATGTCGCTCTTTACCGGCGGCGCCCTGCGCCACACCAAGGTGATTCCCTATGCGGGCAGCACGGTGACCAGCGACATCGCCTATGCCTTCGGCACGCCGCCGCTGGATGCGGAGGCGATCAAGGTGCGCTATGGCTGTGCCCTCGGCCGCCTGGTCAGCAAGGAAGACAATATCGAAGTGCCCAGTGTCGGCGGTCGCCCGGCGCGCAGCCTGCAACGGCAGACACTGGCGGAAGTGATTGAACCCCGTTACACCGAGTTGCTCTCCATGGTGAATGACGAGCTGGTGCGGGTGCAGAGCGAATTGAAGGCACAGGGGGTCAAGCATCAGCTGGCCGCCGGTGTGGTCTTGACCGGTGGCGCGGCCCAGATCGAAGGCATTGTGGAGTGCGCAGAGCAGATCTTCCAGAGCCAGGTCCGGGTGGGCGAGCCCATGAATATCCGGGGATTGAGTGACTACGTACAGGCACCGGTGTACTCGACTGCGGTCGGGTTGTTGCAGTACGGCCGCACCAACCAATCCACCGGCAGTAACAAGGAATATGCCGCCAAGGCAAGCGTAGGTGGGCTGGTCAAACGGGTCAGCAACTGGTTGCGTGGCGAGTTCTAAAGATTTTGCTGAGTCAGGCAAATAAAGCGGAGAGACAACATGTTTGAATTTATGGATAGCCACACTGACGAAGCCGTCATCAAGGTGATAGGTGTGGGTGGCGGCGGCGGCAACGCAGTCGAGCACATGGTTCGTCAAAACATCGAAGGTGTCGAGTTCATCACCGTGAACACCGACGCCCAGGCACTGCGCAACTCCAGTGCCAATACCACCTTGCAGATCGGCGGTGGCATCACCAAGGGTCTGGGTGCCGGGGCCAACCCGGAAGTGGGTCGTGACGCCGCCATGGAAGACAGGGAAGCGCTGCGCGAGCTGCTGACCGGTTCCGACATGGTGTTCATCGCTGCCGGCATGGGTGGTGGTACTGGTACAGGTGCTGCCCCGATCGTGGCCGAAGTGGCCCGCGAGATGGGTATCCTGACCGTTGCCGTCGTGACCAAACCGTTCTCCTTCGAAGGGAAGAAGCGGATGGGCTTCGCCGCTCACGGCATCGAAGAGCTCTCCAAGAACGTCGACTCACTGATCACCATCCCCAACGACAAGTTGCTGAAGGTGCTGGGTCGCGGCATCTCCCTGCTGGACGCCTTCAAGGCGGCCAACGACGTTCTGCTGGGTGCAGTACAGGGCATCGCCGAGCTGATCACCCGCCCGGGCCTCATCAACGTCGACTTCGCGGACGTGCGTACCGTGATGCGCGAGATGGGTACCGCCATGATGGGTACCGGCTCCGCCTCCGGTGACGACCGTGCCGAAGAAGCGGCCGAGAAGGCCATCTCCAGCCCGCTGCTGGAAGACGTGGATCTGGCCGGTGCCCGCGGCATCCTGGTCAACATCACTGCTGGCATGGACATGACCATCGAAGAGTTCGAGACCGTGGGTAACGCGGTCAAGGCCTTCGCGTCCGAGAACGCTACCGTGGTGGTGGGTACCGTAATCGACCCGGAAATGCACGACGAACTGCGCGTTACCGTAGTGGCGACCGGTATCGGTGCCGAGCGCAAGCCCGACATCACTCTGGTCAAGAACAACATGGTTCAAGAGCGTCCGGCCCGTCAGCCCCTGATCAGCGAAGCCCTGCAGTCTCGCGTGATGGAAGAGGCCCCGGCCAAGGTGGTGAACGCCGAGCCGCAAGCTCGTCGCGAACCGGATTATCTCGATATTCCTGCGTTCCTGCGCAAGCAGGCAGACTAAGCCTCTGATGGCTCTGGTTTGTTTGTTGCTTAAGGATTGTGCTAAGATGGCCCGGCAACGACCATCTGGTCAGGAATTTGAGCTGTTAAAGCGGATACGCCCATGATTAGACAAAGAACCTTGAAAACGAGTGTCCAGGCCACCGGTGTGGGCCTGCATTCGGGCCGGAAAGTCACTATGACGTTCCGTCCGGCGCCTGTTAACACAGGGATCGTTTACTTGCGTACCGATCTGAATCCTGTGGTCGCGCTGCCAGCCAACGCCGATCAGGTGCGTGATACCGTGCTTTGTACCGCTCTGGTGAACGAAGCCGGTGTTCGCGTGTCGACCATCGAACATCTGTCTGCCGCTCTGGCCGGGATGGGCATCGACAACCTCTATGTCGAGGTTGATGCCCCCGAGATCCCGGTAATGGACGGCAGTGCGCATCCGTTCATCTATCTGCTGCAGGAAGTGGGTATTCGTGAACAGAACGCGCCCAAGCAGTTCGTGCGGATCAAGCAGAGCATCCGGGTTGAAGACGGCGACAAGTGGGCGGAATTCCACCCCTATCGCAACGGCTTCAAGATGGATCTCGAGATCGATTTCCAGCATCCGGTGTTTGAAGGCCGCAACCAGCGTTGCGTGCTGGACTTCTCCGGCAGCTCCTTCGTGAAAGAGATCAGCCGTGCCCGTACCTTCGGCTTCATGCGTGACATCGAGTACCTGCGTTCCCAGAACCTGGCACTGGGCGGCAGCCTGGAAAACGCCGTGGTGCTGGATGACTACCGGGTGCTGAACGAAGATGGTCTGCGCTACGAAGACGAGTTCGTGAAGCACAAGATGCTGGATGCCATCGGCGATCTGTACATGTGCAATCGCAGTATCATCGGTGAATTCCGTGCCTACAAGACGGGCCATGCCCTGAACAACAAGCTGCTGCGTGCCCTGCTGGCCCAGCAGGAGGCCTGGGAACTGGTGACCTTCGAGGGTGAGGGCGACAAAGCGCCTATCGCTTACTACGACAACGGTCTGGTTCTGGCCTGATAGCTGTGCAACAGGACGTCGGTCATCTCTCCGCACCGACGTCCTGTCATTTGTTTATTCCATCCTTTAATACCGATTATCTCCCGGTTTTATTGCCCGTGCAGGCCCTTGGCCTCACCTGACCGAGAAGACAGATTTCTATGAGCATTACCCTGATCCTCCACGGTAAGCAGCGCCGCAGGTTGCACTTACCCAAACAACGTCTGGCCTGGGTCGGCGGTATTATCTTCACTGTATTGGCCTTGGGGGGCGGCTGGCTCTGGCAGAGCTGGCAGCAGAAAATGGAGGCGCTGGAAGTGGCGCTGACCCTGGCGCAGCAGCAAAAATCCACGCAAGGGGCCGATGAAGCCCGCGAACAGCTTGCCATGCTGGCCGCCCAGGTGGGCACCATGCAGGGACAGCTTGGCCGTCTCAACGCCCTCGGCGAACGCCTGACCGAGAAGGCGGACCTGGATCCCGAAGAGTTCAACTTCAAGGAGCTGCCTCCCATGGGGGGCCCCTCCTATGATGCGGATCTGGAAGTCAGCCTCAACGAATTGCAAGACTCCATGGAACACCTCAACCGCCAGCTCAGCAGCCGCGAAGAACAGCTGTCGGTACTTGAAACCTTCATCATGAATCACCATATCACCGATGCCGGCTTCATCCCGGGTTCACCGGTGAAGCAGGAGCGAGTCTGGATCTCCTCCGGCTTCGGTGGCCGGGTCGATCCGTTCAACGGTCGCGCCAAGATGCACAAGGGAGTGGATTTCCGTGGCAAGCCCGGCACGCCCATCCTGGCGACCGGCAAGGGGATCGTCAGCTGGGCTGGCCGTCACCCTGAATTTGGCAACATGGTGGAAATCGACCATGGCAATGGTCTGGTCACCCGCTATGCCCACAATTCCAAGTTACTGGTGGATGTGGGCACCCTGGTCGATGAGGGCCAGAAGATTGCCCTGATGGGGCGAACCGGTCGTGCAACCGGAGTTCATTTGCATTACGAAGTGTTGAAAGATGGTCGTCAGGTCAACCCCGCGCGCTTTCTGAATGCCAGACGGGGTTAGGTTTTTTCTTCAGGTTCCAGTGACGGAACGCTTATATAACCAAAACAGTTGGTACCCATGATTAGCACACTGCTCACCAAGATTATCGGCAGCCGGAACGACAGAACGCTCAAGGCTTTGCGCAAAATTGTAAAACAGATCAATGCGATGGAGCCTCAGTTCGAGGCACTGTCCGACAGCGAGCTGCAGGCCAAGACCGCCGAGTATCGCCAGCGCCTGGAGCAGGGTGAGACCCTGGAGCAGTTGCTGCCGGAGGCCTTCGCCACCGTGCGTGAAGCCTCCCGCCGGGTGTTCGGCATGCGCCACTTCGACGTCCAGCTGATCGGCGGCATGGTGCTGAACTCCAACCGTATCGCCGAGATGAAGACGGGTGAAGGCAAGACCCTCACCGCGACCCTGCCGGCCTACCTGAACGCCCTGACCGGCCGCGGTGTGCACGTCGTGACGGTGAACGACTATCTGGCCAAGCGTGATGCGGAAGCCAACCGCCCGCTGTTCGCCTTCCTCGGCATGACGGTGGACTGCAACGTGCCCGGCATGGATGCATCCCAGAAGCGCGATGCCTACGCTGCCGACATCACCTACGGTACCAACAACGAATTCGGTTTCGACTACCTGCGCGACAACATGGCATTCTCGCCGGAGCAGCGCGTACAGCGTCCGCTCAACTACGCGCTGGTGGATGAGGTGGACTCGGTGCTCATCGATGAAGCCCGCACCCCGCTCATCATCTCCGGTCCGGCGGAAGACAGCTCCGCCATGTACACCCAGATCAACAAGTTGATCCCGCTGCTGGTCAAGCAGGACAAGGAAGACTCCGAGGAGTACACCGGCGACGGTCACTACACGGTGGACGAGAAGAACCGCCAGGCGCTGCTGACCGAAAACGGCCAGATCTTCGTGGAAGAGCTGCTCAAGAAAGAGGGACTGCTGGCCGAGGATGACTCCCTGTTCTCCGCCACCAATATCAGCCTGCTGCATCACGTCAATGCCGGCCTGCGCGCGCACACCCTGTTCGAGCGCAACGTCGACTATATCGTCCAGAAGGACGAGATCGTCATCGTCGACGAGCACACCGGCCGCACCATGCCGGGTCGTCGCTGGTCAGACGGTCTGCACCAGGCGGTCGAGGCGAAGGAAGGGGTCAAGATCCAGAACGAGAACCAGACCCTGGCCTCCATCACCTTCCAGAACTACTTCCGTCTGTACGACAAGCTGGCGGGCATGACCGGTACTGCGGATACCGAAGCCTTTGAATTCCAGCAGATCTATGGCCTGGATACCGTGGTCATCCCGACCAACAAGCCGATGGTGCGCAAGGACATGGGCGATCTCGTCTACCTGACCGCCCAGGAGAAATACGCGGCCATCGTGCAGGACATTCGCGAGTGCGTGAAGCGCGGCCAGCCCGTGCTGGTCGGTACCGTCTCCATCGAGAACTCCGAGCTGCTCTCCGGCATCCTGACCAAGGAAAATATCCCGCACAAGGTACTGAACGCCAAGTTCCATGCCATGGAAGCGGAGATCGTCGCCCAGGCCGGCCAGACCGGCGCTGTCACCATCGCCACCAACATGGCCGGTCGTGGTACCGACATCGTGCTGGGTGGCAACTGGCAGGCGGAGATCGCCCAGCTGGAAAACCCGTCAAGCGAGCAGATTGCCGAGCTGAAAGCGGCCTGGCAGGTGCGTCATGACGAAGTACTGGCGGCCGGTGGTCTGCATATCATCGGTACCGAGCGTCACGAATCCCGCCGTATCGACAACCAGCTGCGCGGCCGTTCCGGTCGTCAGGGTGATCCGGGTTCCTCCCGCTTCTACCTCTCCATGGAAGATACCCTGATGCGGATCTTCGCCTCCGACCGCGTGACCGGCATGATGAAGAAGCTGGGTATGGAAGAGGGCGAGGCCATCGAGCATCCCTGGGTGACCAAGGCCATCGAGAATGCCCAGCGCAAGGTGGAAGGTCGCAACTTCGACATCCGTAAAAACCTGCTCGAGTTCGACGACGTGGCCAACGATCAGCGCAAGGTGGTCTACGAGCAGCGCAACGAACTGCTGGACACCAACGACATCTCCGAGACCATTCACGTCATCCGTGACGACGTCTACGGCGCCATCATCGACGAGTACATCCCGCCCCAGTCCCTGGAAGAGATGTGGGACGTGCCGGGTCTGGAAGCGCGTCTGAAGTCCGATTTCGCCCTGGATCTGCCGTTGCAGCAGTGGCTGGCGGAAGACGACAAGCTGTATGAAGAGAAGCTGCGTGAACGCATCCTGGATGAAGCCACCAAGCTCTATGCCCACAAGGAAGAGCTGGTCGGCAAGGAGGTGCTGCGCAACTTCGAGAAGGCGGTGATGCTGCAAACGCTGGATGGTCTGTGGAAGGAGCACCTGGCGGCCATGGATCACCTGCGTCAGGGCATCCATCTGCGCGGCTACGCACAGAAGAACCCCAAACAGGAGTACAAGCGCGAATCCTTCGATCTGTTCACCCAGATGCTGGAGACCCTCAAGCGCGACGTGGTCAGTATCCTGAGCCGGGTACAGGTGCAGGAGCGGGATGTGGAGGCGATGGAAGAGCAGCAGCGCCAGCAGGCCGAAGCCGCTCCCCGTACCTACACCCATGCCACGGCCGAAAACCAGCTGGCTGACGAGGATACGGGTGGGGCCGAGGGCCATACCACCTTCGTGCGCGACGAGCAGAAGATCGGGCGCAATGATCCCTGCCCCTGTGGTTCGGGTAAAAAATACAAGCACTGTCACGGTCAGCTGACCTGACACCCTGCCATGATGAATACACCGCCTCCGGGCGGTGTATTCATTTTCGGACCAAGGAGGGGACGATGAGCAGATTGCCGGCGGGATGGGATGGGGAGGCACATGGGCACTGGCTGCAGGAGAGACGCCAGGAGGCGATCCGTTGTGTGCTGAGCAGGCTGAACGAAGAGACGAACAAATCCGTTCCCCTGCAACTGCAGTTTGCCTATTACCTCTTTTTGTCCGGCGATCCCGCCTCGGCGGCACAGGTGCTGACGCTGGCGTACCGGTCCGCGCCCGATAACACTGAGGTGCTGCGCAATCTCTGTGTCTGCCTCTCGCGCTCCGATCAACATGAGCGGGCCGTGACGCACCTGGTCGAACTGGTGCGGCGCGAGCCGGATGATTATCTGGTCCATGACGGGCTTTGCACTTCCCTTGCCAAGCTAGGACGCCATGAAGAAGCGGCACAAGCGGGAACCCGTGCCCTGACTCTCAAGGATGAGGCCGTCTCGCAGCCCGTCGCGGGGTGGGTGCTGCCGGCAGAGGGGCCGGATGTCTGGCTCGCGGAGCAGGGGGAGAAGCAGGCAGTCATCGCCTTCTCCTTGTGGGGGGTACAGCCCCGCTATTTGCGGGGAGCGCTCGACAATGTGCTGGCCGCAGCTTACCTCTATCCGGGCTGGCGGGTGCGCTTTTATGTGGATGGCAGTGTCTCTCAGGGGTTTCTGGCCTGCCTGCAGGAACATGGCGCAGAGATAAAGGTGCAGCCCGATGGCCAATCCCAGCGTCAGCGCCTCTGCTGGCGCTTCCTGGTCGCCAATGATCCCGGAGTGGGGCGCTTCCTTGTGCGCGATGCGGACTCCGTGCTGAATCTGCGGGAGCGGCTGGCGGTCGATGACTGGCTTGCATCGGGGCGCTGGTTCCATATCATGCGTGACTGGTGGAGCCACACCGATCTGGTGCTGGCCGGCATGTGGGGCGGTGTGGCCGGTGTGCTACCTCCCCTTGCGCCGCTGATGGCGAGCTATCAGCCCAGTACCATGGAAACACCGAACATCGACCAGTGGTTCTTGCGAGACTGTTTATGGCGCTATCTGCGCCAGAGCGCGCGGGTGCACGATCGGTGTTTCACTCCGCCCGGTGCTGTGCCCTGGCCGCAGGTTGCGCCGCCGGGCAATGAGCATGTCGGGCAGGATCTCTTCAGGGCCCGGGGGGATCAGCAGGCCATTCGGCTTGCTCCCTGGATCGCCCGTTTGCCGTGTTTACGCTGAGGACAATGATGGAACAGAAGAAACGGATCTGGGTGGCGGTGGGCGTCATCGAGAACGAACGGGGCGATATCTTCATCGCCAAACGCTCAGCCGATCGCCATCAGGGGGACCGCTGGGAGTTTCCCGGTGGCAAGGTGGAGTCGGGGGAGGATCTGCTCACCGCGCTGGACAGGGAATTGTGGGAAGAGATCGGGATCCGGGTGCAGGATTGTGCCCCCTTCATGGAGCTGCACCACGACTACCCCGACAAGCAGGTCTTGCTGGATATCTGGAAGGTGACCCGTTTCCACGGCGAGCCCTTTGGCAAGGAGGGACAGGAGTGCCGCTGGGTACCACTGGCCTCGCTGCACGAATACCGCTTCCCGGATGCCAACGGCCCCATCGTCGCGCGGTTGCAGGCCTCGCTTGCCTGAAAGGGAATCGATACCAACGAAAGAGGGCCTGAGGGCCCTTTTTTGATCGTGAAGTGTTTATTGCCAGGGATCGCCCCGTTCCGGGTCGGGCAGCAGATCCGGGTTGATCTCGCCCGGGATGCGCTTCTGTTCATCCGCCCACTCGCCGAGGTCGATCAGCTGGCAGCGCTTGCTGCAGAAGGGGCGAAACGGGCTCTGCGGACCCCATTCGATCTCGCTCTGACAGGTCGGACACTTTACCTTGGTCACCATGGGGCGCTCCTCAACAACAGGCGAGCTGGAAGGAGACGTCGCCTATCTGCTGCTCCGTCGTCGGCAGGAAGCGCAGGGCGAAGCGGTTCTTGTGGCCGCTCAGGGTCGGATAGCAGGGCTGGGTGCCCGCCAGACGGATGCGGATCAGTTCAGCCCCTTCGGCGGTATCCTGGAAGAAGCCGTTGGTGGCCACCTGGTCGCTGAAGTTGCCCGACTCGCGCCACAGGCGCAGCAACAGGGAGATGGCGTTCATCAGCAGGGTGATGTCACTCAGCCATTGCTGCATCTGCTGGTGGCGGGTGACGGCCGGGGTCGCCAGCCAGTGGTGCAGTTGCGGCACATCGAAGGCGCACAGACCACCCGGAATGGAGAAGCGCTGACGAATGGAGCCGAGCAGGCGATCCTCTTTCAGACGGGCGCCGGGGCGCGGGGAGTTCAGCAGGTTGCGGGAGAGCTGGGTGCTCTCCTGCTGCATCCGCTGGATCTGCTCGAGATCGACGTCAGGCAGACTGGCCCAGTGGCTCAGGCGTTGGCCGAGGCGCTCCAGATCCTTGATGAGATCGGCACGCAGGTCACCACGCTCCAGCAACTCCTGCAAATCGAACAACCCCTTGAAGAAGGCGATATGTGCCCAGGACTGGTCACTCTCCAGATTGTCGCGGATCTGGGAAAACAGGGACTCCAGACGAAGATAGGTCCGGCTTTTTTCATTGAGGGGAAAATCGTAAATCATGCCTAATCCTGGCCAGCCATAAACCGGCCTAGTGTACTCACAGTTGGTGGGCTTGTTGAGAGGCAAATGCCAGATATGTCTGGTGCAGGGCGAAAATTCGCTGCCCGATGGTCTCACTCGTACCACTCTGGTTGTCCAGGACGTCGTCGGCCATCGCCAGGCGTTCGCTGCGGCTCGCCTGGGACGCCAGTATCGCCTGGACCTGTTCCCGAGTGACGTCATCGCGGCGGCAGGTACGCTCGATTTGCGTCGCTTCGTCCACATCGATCACCAGTACCCGATCGGCGAGGGAAGTGAGCCTGTTTTCCACCAGCAAGGGGACGACCAGCAGGCAGTAGGGGGAGCGGGTTGCCTCACACTGGCGCAGCATCTCGCTGCGGATGAGGGGATGGAGCAGGGCATTGAGCCACTCCTTGGCCTGCGAATCGGTGAAGATCCGCTCTCGCAGCCGGCGGCGATCGAGCTGGCCATCGGGGGCAACGACATCCGGGCCAAAATGGGCGGCGATGGCAGCCAGAGCAGGGGTGCCGGGCTCCACTACCTCGCGGGCGATGATGTCCGCATCCACCACCTCGATGCCCAGCTCGGCAAAGCGGTTGGCAACCGTGGTCTTGCCGCTGCCGATTCCCCCTGTGATTGCGACTACATACATGGGTCAGAGATCCTTTTGCTAGAGCACGACATCAAGATACCAGCGGGTGATGCTATCGCCCCACAGCAGCGTTATCCAGCCCGCGATGGCGAGATAGGGGCCAAAGGGAATGGGTTTGCTCTGGTGGTGGTTGCGCAGCAGGATGAGACCGATGCCGATGATGGCGCCCGCCAGCGAAGAGAGCAGCAGCACGATGGGCAAGGCTTGCCAGCCGAGCCAGGCGCCCAGCGCCGCCAGCAGTTTGAAATCCCCGTACCCCATCCCTTCCTTGCCGGTCAGCAGCTTGAAGGTCCAGTAGAGGCTCCAGAGCACCAGATAGCCAGCCATGGCGCCGACCACCCCATCGGCCAGGGGCACGAAACCGCCCGCCAGATTGAACAGCAGGCCACCCCAGAGCAGGGGCAGGGTGAGCTGATCCGGCAAGAGCATCTTGTCCAGGTCGATGAAGGTCAGTGCGACCAATGTCCAGGTGAGCAACAGAGCGGCAAGGGTGCCCCAGCCGGGGGCAAGCGCGGCTGCTACCGAGACCGACAGCAGGGCGGTGAGCAGCTCAACCAGGGGATAGCGAGCCGAAATGGGGGCGTGGCAGTTGCGGCAGCGCCCCCTGAGCCATAGCCAGCTCAGCAGGGGAATGTTCTCCAACGCCCCTATGGGGTGGTCGCAGTGGGGGCAGCGGGAGCGAGGCACCATGAGGTTGTATCGTCCGGTTGCAGGAGGAGTCTCTTCACCGTCACCGAAATAGTCGCTGTATTCGGCATGCCAGGCCTGCTCCATCATGATGGGCAGACGATGGATCACCACGTTCAGGAAGCTGCCCACCATCAGGGAGAAAAGGAAAATCAAGGAGAGATAGAGCCAGGGCAAGCCCTGGGCCAGTTCGATCAAAGGCACCATAGATCAATCGCTTGTGTCGGGAACGGGGATGGCAGATGGCCGGGGGAAATGCACCGCCCGGCCCTCTGTCGAGGGGGTCAGTGTATCACAGAGCCCAGCTTGAAGATGGGGAGGTACATGGCCACGACCATGCCGCCGACCAGCACCCCGAGCACCACCATGATGATGGGTTCGAGCAGGCTGGTGAGGCCGTCGACCATGTCGTCCACTTCCTGTTCGAAAATGGCGGCGACCTTGGAGAGCATGTCGTCGATGGCGCCGGATTCCTCACCGATCATCACCATCTGGGTCACCATGTCGGGGAAAAGATCCACGGTGCGCATGGCGACGTTGATCTGCATGCCGGCCACCACCTCGTTGCGAATGGCCATGGTCGCAGTGCGATAGACATAGTTGCCGGATGCTCCGGCCGCCGAGACCAGGGCATCCACCAGCGGGATACCGGCGGAGAAGGTGGTGGAGAGGGTGCGGGCAAAACGGGCCATGGCCGCCTTGTGCAGTATGTTGCCCACCACGGGAATGGTGAGGATGAACTTGTCCGTGTTGTCCCTGACCTTCTGGGATTTTCGCCAGGCCCGCACATAGAGGAAGACGGCGAGAGCCGCGCCGCCAAAGATGGCGTACCACCACTCCTGCATGAAGCGGGAGATGGCGATGACGAACCGGGTGAAGGCGGGCAGTTCGGCACCGAAGCTCTTGAAGATATCCTCGAACTGGGGAATGACGAAGAGCAGCAGGATGGAGGTGACGACGATGGCCACCAGAATGACCATGGACGGATAGAACATGGCCTTCTTGATCTTGGATTTGAGGGCTTCGTTCTTCTCGCGGTAGATGGCGATACGGTCGTAGATGGTCTCCAGGGCACCGGATTGCTCCCCGGCCTCGACCAGGTCGCAATAGAGGTCGTCGAAGTGGCGGGGATGGCGGCGCAACGCCTCCGAGAGCGGGGTGCCCGTTTCCACATCGGCGGCGATCTGGCCGATGAGTTCGCGCACCGCCGCTTTCTCGTGGCCGCGAGCAATGATCTGAAGACTCTGCACCAGAGGCACGCCGGCGGAGAGCATGGTAGTGATCTGGCGGGAGATGACGGCGATGTCCATCGGCTTGATCTTGGCGCCGCCCTTGGAGAAGAGCCCCTGGCTCTGCTTGCTGACCCTGGTGACGTTGACGCCCTGCTTGCGCAGCTCGGCCTTGACGGTGGTGATGCTGTCGGCTTGCAGCTCGCCGGAGACCTTCTGTCCCTTGCGGTTGACGCCGTGCCAGCGGTAGGAGAAGACTTTTTTCGGTGCGTTGCGTTTTTGAGCTAATGTGGCCATCACTGCATCCTGCAATTGGGCGACGGTGGCCGGATGCTGCTGCCTGTCCGGCTCATCTTGGCTTGAAGAAGGTCATCGGGGTGTTGGCAGCAGCGTCACCCGGTGAGATGCCTCGAACATTCTACTCAGTTGGTGGTAATCCGGTTGATTTCAGCCAAGCTGGTGACCCCAAGACGGGCTTTTTCAAGACCCGAGATCCGCAGGGTACGCATTCCTTCCTTTTGAGCGATGGCCGCGATTTGCAGCGAATTGGCTCCCTGCATGATAAGTTTGGCGATGTTGTCGGACATCAGCATGATCTCATAGATCCCGACCCGCCCACGGTACCCTCCCGAGCACTCCTTGCAACCCACGGGCTTGAACAGGCGCAAGCCAACGGCCAGCTGCTGCTGGGTAAAACCGAGCTCCAGCAGCTCGGCTTCTGGAACCGTTTCGGGGGACTTGCAGTGGTCGCACAGTTTGCGGGCGAGACGCTGGGCCATGATGAGGGTGACCGAAGAGGCGATGTTGAAGGCCGGCACCCCCATGTTCATCATCCGGGTGAGCGTTTCTGCCGCCGAGTTGGTGTGCAGGGTGGAGAGCACCAGGTGACCGGTCTGGGCGGCCTTGATGGCGATCTCGGCGGTTTCCAAATCCCGTATCTCCCCCACCATGACGATGTCGGGATCCTGGCGCAGGAAGGAGCGCAGGGCGCTGGCGAAGGTGAGCCCCGCCTTGGGATTGATCTGCACCTGGTTGACGCCGGGCAGGTTTATCTCAACCGGATCTTCGGCGGTGGAGATATTGACCTCGCTGGTGTTGAGGATGTTGAGGCCGGTATAGAGTGAGACCGTCTTGCCTGACCCCGTAGGGCCGGTCACCAGGATCATGCCCTGAGGTTTGGAGAGGGCGTGCAGGTATTGCGTCTTCTGCCGGTCGTCAAAGCCGAGTTGATCGATATTGAGCCGGGCGGCCGAGGAGTCCAGCAACCGGATCACGATTTTTTCGCCCCACATGGTGGGCAGGGTGTTGACCCGCATGTCCATGGATCTGTTGCGTGAGATCTTGAGCTTGATCCGGCCATCCTGGGGCAGGCGCCGTTCGGCAATGTCGAGCCGCGCCATCACCTTGAGACGAGCCGCGAAGCGGTTGGCCAGGTTGACCGGCGGCGTGGCGACTTCGTGCAGTATGCCGTCTACCCGAAAGCGGATACGGTACTTGGTCTCATAGGGTTCGAAGTGCAGGTCGGAGGCGCCGCGCTTGATGGCATCCATCATGATTTTATTGATGTATTTGACGATGGGGGCATCGTCATCTGCGGTATTGACGCTCTCATCGAGGCGGGAGTTTTCGTCCGAGACTTCCAGCTCGGAGATCTCCGACTCGTCGATCTCCTCCATGCCGAGGGCATCCTGCTCGCTTTCCAGCAGCTTGCCGATGGCGGCGGTGAGCTTGTTCTCTTCCACCAGCAGGGCTTCTGTATGGAGCCCGAAGCTGAAGCCAAAATCCTCCAGTGCCGACACGTTGGTCGGATCGGACATGGCGATATAGAGGGTATGCCCCTGGGTGTAGATGGGCAGCACATGGTGTTTTTCAATCAGCTTTTGATTGAGGTATTTCTGCGGGATCTCGGCGAGATCGAAGGCCGCCAGATCCAGCAGAGGTACCCCATATTCCAGCTCGCAGAAATCGGCGAGAGCTTTGCTGTCGAGGATGTCGTTTTCAATCAGGAAGGTGACAAAGGGCTTGCGCTGCGCCTTGGCCTGGCTCAGATAGCGCTGTGAGTCCGGCTCACTGAGGAGGGAAGAAGCGGCCAAGCTGGTGGCCAGGCCGCTATTAAGGCTAGAGGTCATTAATTAGCAAACACCATCAGCTATGCAAGAACTGACAGCCCCTGATGCATTGTTACTCCAGATGACTTTGTTGTTTGTAATAGTTGGCGTCAGTATATAAGTCTGACCTTTCAAGCCATTTACTGGGGCATTACTTGCTCCAATAGCAGTAGCCGTAATGACACCATTAGTGGTCGATAAGGATGCTAGGTTGCCGGTGGTCGTAGTTATGTTTGCTGGTATGCCATTTGACCCACCGCTGCATCCAGTTAGTGTGGACAGATTGTTGTAACAGAGTTCGACCGATGCTTTTGCCGCTCCTGTTGCTGCAACCACCTCAGTAAACTTTGCTTTCGCGGTATAGTTTTGATAAGCCGGCAGTGCTACCGCCGCCAGAATGGCCACGATCGCGACCACGATCATCAATTCGATAAGGGTAAAGCCTGATTGCTTCTTCATTTCAAATATCCTTTTTGTCCTTGGTTCCTGGGAAGTGCCGATGGAAAACTATCCACACGTCAGTATCTTATCCGAGCTGTTTGACTTGGCAACAGAGGTCGGGGTCCTTGTTAACAATCTTTCTGTTATTTGTGAAAATTTTGATATAAATCATGGATGAAGAGTCCCTATCGACTCTTTTTTACTGGCGGGATGGGTCCATCTCACACTCCTTTGCCGAGGGATCCTGCCTTAAAGAAAAGGCGCCCGTGGCGCCTTTTGCAAGTCCTTCATCTTCTTAATATGTCAGCCGAGCCATGATGAGATCGCGAGTCTTTCTCAGCTAGCCTTTTCAGCTAAACAAAGCGCATGGAGAGATCCAGTGCCCGCACATGCTTGGTCAGTGCCCCTACCGAGATAAAGTCGACGCCGGTGGCGGCATATTCTGCCAGCGTGTCCAGCGTCACATTGCCGGAGACCTCCAGCTTGGCACGGCCCTGATTGAGGGTCACGGCTTCGCGCATCATGGGCACATCGAAGTTGTCCAGCATCACTATATCGGCGCTGGCGGCCAGAGCCTGTGCCAGCTCGGCCAGGGATTCGACCTCCACCTCCACCGGTTTGCCCGGATTGAGACGGCGCGCTTCGCTGATTGCTTCAGCGATGCCGCCGCAGGCGAGAATGTGGTTCTCCTTGATGAGGTAGGCATCAAACAGACCGATGCGGTGGTTTTTGCCGCCGCCGCAGGTGACCGCATACTTCTGGGCGCTGCGCAGGCCGGGCAGGGTCTTGCGGGTATCGAGCAGGCGGCAGTCAGTGCCTTCCAGCTCGGCTACATAACGGGCGGTCAGGGTGGCGACCCCGGAAAGGGTCTGCACGAAGTTCAGCGCATTGCGCTCGCCGGTCAGCAGCACGCGGGCGGGGCCATGGAGGCGGAACAGCTCCTGATTGGGGGCAAGGCGTTCACCATCTTGCACTTTCCACTCGACCTTCACTTCGCCACCGAGCTGGGCAAACACCTCGTCGACCCAGGGCTGGCCGCAGAAGACGCCCGCCTCGCGGGTGATGACTCGCGCGGTCGAGATGCGATCGGCCGGGATCAGCTGGGCCGTGATGTCGGCGCTGGCATCCGGTTGATCCAGCGCGGTGAGGGCATCGCCCAAGTCTTCGAGAAGTGCGGCGCGCACGGCGCGGCGGATGTCCTGTTGTAACATGCCTTATTCCTGCAAGGGTCTGAGAAGCAATTGCCTGTCTTTCTGGCGCAATTCCAGCCTGCCCAGGGCATTCATGCCCACCAGGATCTCCTCCCCGTCGGCAGCCGGATTGATAAAGACGGACAAATCGTACAGGGTCAGCGGACCCATCGCCAGACTTTCGATCCGGCCGGTTTCGACCTGGATCTCTCCGGCTGCCGTGTTGACACGGCTGCGGCCCGTGGCGACGAGGCCGAGCCGGGCGGCCACCTGGCTCGGTATGGTCACCCGGGTTGCTCCTGTGTCCAGCAGCAGTTGCACCGGCTGGTCGTTGATGGCACCCTCCAGACGATAATGGCCGCTGGCATCGGCCCTGAGCAGCAGATCGCCGCTGGCGGTCACCGACGGTTGTTCACGACCATGAAAGTAGAGGGTCAGCAGACCCAGCAGCGAGAGCCAGGCGAGCAGCCAGAGACGGCGTGCCATCGGGTGCATAGTGTGTCCCATATCGCGCGAGTGAATGGCTCAGCCTAACATAGCGTTATCCATGAATTCAGAGACTTGTTCCCAGTTTTCCCATCCCGCCAGAGGCACATCGCTTCCATTTGTGAGTCGAGCAGACGATGACACAACCCACAACCCTGTTTTCCATCGATCGAGAAGGATGGTGCGAGCAGGCCCGCAAGGTGCCTTCCCCCCATCACAATGAGAGGCTCAGCCCGGAGGATGTCTCCTTGCTGGTGATACACGGCATCAGCCTGCCCCCCGGGCAGTTTGGTGGCCCCTTTATCGACGAGCTGTTTCTGGGGCGGCTCGATCCCGGTGCTCACCCCTATTTCGCCGGTATTCATCAACTGAGGGTCTCGGCCCACTGCCTGATCCGCCGCGATGGGGAACTGGTACAGTACGTGCCTTTTGGCGCCAGGGCATGGCATGCGGGAGTCTCGAGCTGGGAGGGGAGGGAGGCGTGCAACGATTTTTCCATCGGGATCGAACTGGAAGGGACCGACGAGCTTCCCTACAGCGACAAGCAATACGAGGTGCTGTCGGACCTCAGCCGGGCGATTGTTCACCGTTATCCCGCCATCACGGCGGACCGTATCGTCGGCCACTGCGACATCGCGCCGGGCCGCAAGACGGATCCAGGTGACAGTTTCGAATGGCCTCGCTATCGGGAAAAGCTCCACTTTGAGTGAAAAATCTAAAAATTATTTTGTGTTTTTAGAATCAATGGCTTGCCTTGTCTGGCAAGCCATTGTTCATGCTGTTGAACAAATGTTATCGGTGAGCAAGCTCACAAATATTGGTCAGACCATTTTCTATGAGCTATATCATGATTCCGCGTTTTTACCCCCAAAGTGGCAGCCTGGCTTCTTGATTCAGATCATCTTTTGGGTGGACTTTTTTCAAGCCCTCTGCTAATTTTCGCCCCAACCATAAAATTGGTAATACCAATTTAACAAAGTAGCCTCATGCCCTATATCAAGATAACTCAGCCCAAGCTGGCCGACGCCATTGTCGCCGAGCTGGAAAGCATGATTCTGGAAGGCAGCCTGCAGCCGGGCCAGAAGTTGCCGCCCGAGCGGGAACTCGCCATCCAGTTTCAGGTGTCGCGCCCTTCCTTGCGCGAAGCCATCCAGCGCCTGGAAGCGAGAGGACTCTTGTATCGTCGTCAGGGCGGTGGCACTTACGTACAAAATGCCCTGAGCAAGGGGATCGCCGACCCCCTGTTCGAACTGCTCAGCACTCACCCGGAAGCCCAGTACGACCTGCTGGAGTTTCGTCACGCGCTGGAAGGCATCTGTGCCTACTATGCGGCGCTGCGGGGCACCGAGGCTGATTTCGAACGGATTCGCCTGGCGCAAGCCGCCATCGAAGAAGCCGGTCAGCAAGGGTCGCTGGTGGTCGAATCGGCCGCCGTGACCCAGTTCTATCTGGCCGTGGCCGAGGCCTCCCACAACGTGGTGCTGCTGCACCTGTTGCGGGCCATGGGCCCCATGCTCGAGCAGAACATTTTACGCAATAACGAAATTTTGAATCGCCGTCCGGGAGTGGTCGCCAAGATCCGTCGCCATCGTGCGAGCCTGATCGAGGCTATCCTGTCGGGGGCTCCGGAGCGGGCCAGGGCTGCTTGTCATGAGCACCTGGCCTTTATCGAGGACACCTTGTTGGATATGCAGAGGGAAGACAGCCGGATCCAGCGATCCATGCGTCGGATCCGTCAGCAGGAAAACTAATCCCACAAGGCTTTCTTAATTGTCGAATGCTTGCGCCCTTCGCCGTGCAATGCCGTGCAATCACAACAACATAGGAACCAGCCATGTCTGATATCCTGAAGAACGATGTGGACCCGATAGAAACGCTGGAGTGGCTTGCCTCTCTGGAATCCCTGCTGCGTGAAGAGGGTCCGCAACGCGCTCAGTTCATCCTTGAACAGTTGGCCGAGAAAGCCCGCGCAAGCGGTGTGGACGTGGCTGCCAAGGCAAACCGCGACTACATCAACACCATCCCGTCCAGCGACGAGCCGGCTTACCCGGGCGACCTGGAAATGGAACGCCGCATTCGCGCCATCATCCGCTGGAACGCCATGATGATCGTGCTGCGCGCCTCCAAGAAAGACCTGGACCTGGGTGGTCACATGTCTTCCTTCGCTTCTTCCGCGACCATCTATGAAGTCTGCTACAACCACTTCTTCCGTGCCCGCAACGAGAAGGACGGTGGCGATCTGGTCTACTTCCAGGGTCACATCTCCCCGGGCATCTACGCCCGTGCCTTCGCCGAAGGTCGCCTGACCGAAGAGCAACTGGACAACTTCCGTCAGGAAGTGGATGGCAAGGGTATCCCTTCCTACCCGCACCCGAAACTGATGCCGGAATTCTGGCAGTTCCCGACCGTCTCCATGGGTCTGGGCCCCATCGCCGCCATCTATCAGGCGCGCTTCCTGAAGTACCTGACCGACCGTGGCATCAAGGATTGCTCCGAGCAGACCGTTTACGCCTTCCTGGGTGACGGCGAGATGGACGAGCCGGAAGCCAAGGGTGCCCTGACCGTTGCCGTGCGTGAAAAGCTCGACAACCTGGTGTTCGTGGTCAACTGCAACCTGCAACGTCTGGACGGCCCGGTTGTGGGCAACGGCAAGGTCATCAACGAGCTGGAAGGCCTGTTCTCCGGCGCCGGCTGGGACGTCACCAAGGTCATCTGGGGTCGCAAGTGGGATGAGCTGCTGAAGAAAGACACTTCCGGCAAGCTGATCCAGCTGATGAACGAAACCGTGGACGGTGACTACCAGACCATGAAGTCCCGCGACGGCGCCTACGTTCGCGAGCACTTCTTCAACCGTTACCCGGAAACCGCCGCGCTGGTCAAAGACATGACCGACGAGGAGATCTTCGCCCTGAACCGCGGTGGTCACGACCCCCGTAAACTGTTTGCCGCCTTCACCAAGGCCGCAGAGACCAAGGGCAAGCCGACCGTGATCCTGGCCAAGACCATCAAGGGTTATGGCATGGGCGAAGCGGCCGAAGGCAAGAACATCGCTCACCAGGTCAAGAAGATGGATCTGGGCTCCGTGCGTCACCTGCGCGATCGTTTCAACCTGCCGGTGACCGACGAGCAGCTGGAAAACCTGCCGTACCTGAAGATCGAAGAGGGTACCGAAGAGCACAAGTACCTGCACGCCCGTCGTGCCGCACTGAAGGGCTATGTACCGACCCGTCTGCGCGAAAGCACCACCAAGCTGGAAATCCCGGCGCTGGATGCCTTCGGTCCGCTGCTGGGCGAACAGGCGCGCGAAATCTCCACCACCATGGCGTTCGTGCGTTCCCTGAACGTGATGCTGAAAGACAAGTCCATCGGCAAGCGCATCGTGCCGATCCTGGCTGACGAAGCCCGTACCTTTGGTATGGAAGGCCTGTTCCGCCAGATCGGTATCTACAGCCCGCACGGTCAGCAGTACACCCCGCAAGACCGCGACATCGTCTCCTACTACAAGGAAGACAAGCAGGGTCAGGTTCTGCAAGACGGTATCAACGAGCTGGGCGCCATGTCCTCCTGGCTGGCTGCTGCAACCTCTTACAGCACCAACGACTGCCCGATGATCCCGTTCTACATCTACTACTCCATGTTCGGCTTCCAGCGGATCGGCGACATGGCGTGGGCAGCCGGCGACCAGCAAGCCCGTGGCTTCCTGCTGGGCGCGACCTCCGGTCGTACCACTCTTAACGGCGAAGGTCTGCAGCACGAAGATGGTCACAGCCACATCCTGGCCGGCACCATCCCGAACTGCATCTCCTACGACCCGTCCTACGCCTACGAAGTGGCGGTGATCGTACAGGACGGCCTGCGCCGCATGTACGGTGAGAACCCGGAGAACGTGTTCTACTACATCACTACCCTGAACGAGAACTACGCCATGCCGGCCATGCCGGAAGGCGCCGAGGAAGGCATCCGCAAGGGTATCTACAAGCTGGAATCCGTGGCCGGTACCAAGGCCAAGGTACAGCTGCTGGGTTGTGGTTCCATCCTGGGTCACGTGCGCACTGCCGCCCAGATCCTGGCCAGCGAGTACGGCGTGGGTTCCGACGTGTTCAGCGTCACCTCCTTCAACGAACTGGCTCGTGACGGTCAGGACGCGGATCGCTGGAACATGCTGCACCCGACCGCCGAAGCGCGTGTGCCCTACATCGCTCAGGTACTGGGCAGCGAAGCCACCATCGCTGCGACTGACTACATGAAGTCCTTCGCCGATCAGGTGCGTGCCTTCGTTCCGACCGAGAACTACCGTGTACTGGGTACCGACGGTTACGGCCGCTCCGACAGCCGTGCCAACCTGCGTCGTCACTTCGAAGTGAACGAGTTCTACGTAGTGGTTGCTGCCCTGACCGAACTGGCCAAGCGCGGCGAGGTAGACAAGCAGGTTGTGGCCGAAGCCATCGCCAAGTACGGCATCGATGCCGACAAGGTCAACCCGCTGTACGCGTAAGAGGATTGAGTGTCGCGCCGGGTATCCGGCGCGACCTTGCCTGGGTTTAAACGGATAACGCGGGATGCGCGTGGTGATGCTCAGGCAGCCACGCGAATGCACGCAAGAGGATAAAGCGCAATGTCCAAACAGATTATGGTGCCGGATATCGGTGCCGATGAAGTTGAAGTCACCGAGATCATGGTGGCCGTGGGTGACAAGGTCGAGCTGGACCAGTCCCTGATCGCCGTGGAAGGTGACAAGGCCTCCATGGAAGTCCCGGCCCCCGCCGCCGGTATCGTCAAAGAGATCCTGATCAAGGTGGGCGACAAGGTTGCCACCGGTTCCCAGATCATGGTCTTCGAAGCCGAGGGCGCTGCCGCACCGGCTCCGGTCCAGGCTGCTGCCCCGGTTGCTGCCGCGCCGGCCGCCGCTCCTGCTGCTGCCGCTCGCCAGGACGTCAACGTGCCGGACATCGGTGGTGACGAAGTCGAAGTGACTGACATCATGGTTGCCGTGGGCGACATGGTTGAAGCCGACCAGTCCATCATCGCCGTGGAAGGTGACAAGGCCTCCATGGAAGTGCCTGCACCGTTCGCCGGTCGCGTGGTCGAGATCAAGGTTGCCGCCGGCGCCAAGGTTTCTACCGGCTCCCTGGTGATGGTCTTCGAAGTGGCGGGCGCAGCCCCGGCCGCTGTTGCTGCGCCGGCTCCTGCTGCTGCCCCAGTGGCTGCCGCTGCTCCGGTTGCCGCCGGTGCCAAGGACGTCAACGTGCCGGACATCGGCGGTGACGAAGTGGAAGTGACCGAAATCATGGTCGCCGTGGGTGACAAGGTTGAAGCCGACCAGTCCCTGATCACCGTGGAAGGCGACAAGGCCTCCATGGAAGTGCCTGCACCGTTCGCCGGTGTGGTCAAGGAGATCAAGGTGAAGGCGGGTGACAAGGTCTCCACCGGTTCCCTGATCATGGTATTCGAAGTGGCGGGTGCCGCTCCGGCTGCCGTGGCTGCTCCGGCTCCTGCCGCAGCGCCTGTTGCTGCCGCGCCGGCTGCCGCCGCTCCTGCGCCGGTTGCCCAGGCTGCTGCCGCCTCCGATTTCGTGGCCAACGACGCCTATGTCCACGCCTCCCCGGCTGTACGCCGTCTGGCGCGCGAGTTCGGTGTCAACCTGGCCAAGGTGAAAGCCTCCGGTCGCAAGGGTCGCATCGTCAAAGAAGACGTGCAGGCTTACGTGAAGGATGCGGTCAAGCGCGCCGAGTCCGCTCCGGCTGCCGGCACCGGTACTGGCAACGGCATGAGCGTCGTGGCCTGGCCGAAGGTTGATTTCAGCAAGTTCGGCCCTGTCGAAGAGCTGGAACTGACCCGTATCCAGAAGATCTCCGGTCCTGCCCTGCACCGCAACTGGGCCATGATCCCCCACGTCACCCAGTTCGACGAAGCCGATACCACGGATCTGGAAGCGTTCCGCAAAGAGCAGAACATCCTGGCCGAGAAGCAGAAGCTGGACGTGAAGATCACCCCGCTGGTGTTCATCCTGAAGGCGGCCGCCAAGGCCCTGGAAGCCCATCCGCGCTTCTGCAGCGCCCTGTCCGAAGACGGCAGCAAGCTGATCATGAAGAAGTACATCCACATCGGTGTGGCGGTGGATACCCCCAACGGTCTGGTGGTTCCGGTGGTTCGCGACGTCAACAAGAAGGGCATCCACGAGCTGTCCCGCGATCTGGCCGAGATCTCCAAGAAGGCCCGTGCTGGCAAGCTGACCGCTGCCGACATGCAGGGCGGTTGCTTTACCATCTCCAGCCTGGGTGGCATCGGCGGTACCAGCTTTACCCCGATCGTCAACGCGCCGGAAGTGGCCATCCTGGGCGTCTCCAAGTCCGAGATGAAGCCGAAGTGGAACGGTAAAGAGTTTGTGCCGCGCCTGATGCTGCCGCTGGCTCTGAGCTACGACCACCGCGTCATCGATGGCGCCGACGGTGCCCGCTTCATCACCACCCTGAGTGGTGTGTTGTCCGACATTCGTCGACTGGTCCTGTAAGTGAGAGGGCGGGCCCAGAGCCCGCCCTTTTTGCTTCTCATTTCGTTAACAGGATTGTAAACTTGCCCCGTTTTTTTCACGGCTGCAGCGGCCTTGTTTGGCATAAGACTGTGCTGTCCGGGGATATAAGAACGACAAAGAGGTCATGATGAGTAAAGAAATCAAAACCCAGGTCGTAGTACTGGGTGCTGGCCCTGCCGGTTATTCCGCTGCCTTCCGTGCGGCTGACTTGGGTCTGGATACCATTATCGTCGAGCGTTACTCCACCCTGGGTGGCGTCTGCCTGAACGTGGGTTGCATCCCGTCCAAGGCACTGCTGCACGTCGCCAAAGTCATTGAAGAAGCCAAGGCGCTGGCCGAGCACGGCATCGTCTTCGGTGCCCCGCAGACCGACATCGACAAGGTGCGTCTGTGGAAAGAGAAGGTCATCAACCAGCTGACCGGCGGTCTGGCTGGCATGGCCAAGATGCGTAAAGTCCAGGTCGTGAACGGCTTCGGCAAGTTCACCGGTCCGAACACGCTGGAAGTGGAAGGCGCCGACGGCAAGACCACCGTCACCTTCGACAACGCCATCATCGCCGCCGGTTCCCGTCCGGTGAAGCTGCCGTTCATCCCCCATGACGACCCCCGCGTATGGGACTCTACCGATGCGCTGGAACTGACGACCGTTCCTGGCAAGCTGCTGGTCATCGGTGGCGGCATCATCGGTCTGGAGATGGGTACCGTGTACTCCTCCCTGGGTTCCGAGATCGACGTGGTGGAATTTGCCGACCAGCTGGTACCGGCTGCCGACAAAGACATCGTCAAGATCTACACCAAGCGCGTTGCCAAGAAATTCAACATCATGCTGGAGACCAAGGTCACCGCCGTTGAAGCCCGTGAAGACGGCCTGTACGTCTCCTACGAAGGCAAGCACGCCCCGGCCGAGCCGGTTCGCTACGACAACGTGCTGGTTGCCGTGGGTCGTGTGCCGAACGGCAAGATGCTGGATGCCGAGAAGGCCGGTGTTGCCGTCAACGAGCGCGGTTTCATCGAAGTGGACAAGCAGCTGCGTACCAACGTGGCCCACATCCACGCCATCGGCGACATCGTCGGTCAGCCCATGCTGGCCCACAAGGGTGTACACGAAGGCCACGTGGCGGCCGAAGTCATCGCCGGCAAGAAGCACTACTTCGACCCGAAAGTGATCCCGTCCATCGCCTATACCGAGCCTGAGATGGCCTGGGTGGGTCTGACCGAGAAGGAAGCCAAGCAACAGGGTCTGAACTTCGAAGTCGCCACCTTCCCGTGGGCTGCCTCCGGTCGCGCCATCGCGTCCGACTGCTCCGACGGCATGACCAAGCTGATCTTCGACAAGGAGAGCGGCCGCGTCATCGGTGGTGCCATCGTGGGTACCAACGGCGGTGAACTGCTGGGTGAAATCGGTCTGGCCATCGAGATGGGTGCCGACGCCGAAGACATCGCGCTGACCATCCACGCTCACCCGACTCTGCACGAGTCCGTGGGTCTGGCTGCCGAAGTGTTCGAAGGCTCCATCACCGACCTGCCGAACGCCAAGGCCAAGAAGAAAAAATAATCTTCTGCCCGTTTCATAAGAAAAGCCGCTCCATGGAGCGGCTTTTTGTTGTCTGTCTTTCGGCACCCAGCGGTCAGCAGCGCCCCTTCTTGGCCTGTCCCGGTGGGCAGAAGGTACCGTAGCCTCCGCGATCCCCGTCGCTGACCCGGATCCGGGTATCGTCCACGCTCACGTCGGCACCGTGCACCCGCACGGGCCCGCTGCTGCAGGCGCTGAGCAGCCCCCCCAGCACTATCATCACGACCAGCTTGCCCATAACTCCTCCTCTCATTTTCCTGATTATGGGGCATTTTCAGAAGCCGGTGGAGGTGGCGCAAAAGCGCCTGCGTCACGGCTTGCCGTGGTGGCGACAGAGGGCGCCGCTGCGCCCTCTGTCGGGTGATGAAATGGGAGTCAAAAGTTACAGCCGGAAGTTGCCGACCAGCTTGTCGAGCTCGCCGGAGAGGTGCTGCAGGTTGCGGCTCGACTCGGTCAGGTGATGGGCGATATCGGCGGTCTCCATGGTGAGCTGGTTGATGTCTTCCACGTTGCGGTTGAGTTCGCCCACCACGCTCGACTGCTCTTCGGTGGCGGTGGCGACCTGGATGTTCATGTCGCTGATCTGGGTGATGTGCCCGGTGATCTGGTCGAGGGCGCCGTTGGCCTCGTCGGCCTGGGTCACCACCCGCAGGCTCTGGTTGCGCCCCTGGGCCATGGCGCTGACGGCGCGGGCGCTCTGCTCCTGGAGGCTGTTGATCATGCCCTGGATCTCGGCGGTGGAGGCGGCGGAGCGGCTGGCGAGGTTGCGCACCTCGTCGGCCACCACGGCGAAGCCACGGCCCTGCTCGCCGGCGCGGGCGGCCTCGATGGCGGCGTTGAGGGCAAGCAGGTTGGTCTGCTCCGAGATGCTGCGGATGGTGTCGAGGATGCTGCCGATGGAGTCGGTCTGGCTCGCCAGTGACTCGATGACCCCGGCGACCTGTTCGATTTCACCGGAGAGGCCGACGATGCCGTGACGGGCCTGGGCGACGACCTGGGCCCCCGCATCGGCCTGCTCGTTGGCCTGCTTGGCGACGTCGGCTGCCAGGGATGCATTGCCGGCGATCTCGGTGACGGTGGCCCCCATCTCGTGGATGGCGGTGGCGACCTGGACGGTGCGATCCCGTTGGGCGGTGCAGTTGTGCTGGGTGAGCTGGGCCTTGGCAGCCACCTCGCTGGCGGTGGCGGCTACCTGGCGGGAGTTGCTCGCCACCTGCACGATGGCCCCGTGGATCCGGGTCACGAATTGGTTGAAGCTGTGGGCAATCTCGGCCAGCTCGTCCTTGCCGGTGAGACTGGCGCGGCTGTCGAGGGCGAGGTGGCGGGCCACTTCGCCAATATGGGATTGCAGGAAGGAGACCCGGCGGCGCAGCCCGATGAGGATGAGGGTCGAGACGAGCAGCGAGATGGCGATGGCGATGACGATGATGGCGATCATCTGGGTACGACCGCTGTCATAGCTGTTTTCGCTCAGGTCGTTGCGATGCTGGGCCTGACCTATCAACCCGTCGAGCAGCTCATTGGCGCCCTTGCGCATGACCCCGTAGCTCTGGCTGTAGCGATCCCGGTAGATGGCGCGTGCCTCGTCCATCTTGTTGTCAGAGAGCGCCTGCAACATGGGGGTCAGCTCATCCCGCTCCACCCGGGTGAATTGATCGAGCAGGGTCTGGGCCTTGGCCCGGGCGTCCGGATCGACCTGGGCCTTGACGGCCTGCTCCATGGCCTGGCGCATCTCGGGAATGTCTTCCTCGCGGGTCTCCTTGACCCGGGTCAGCACCCCCTTTTCGTCGCGCAGGGAGGTGTCCTGCAGCAGCATCATGTCGATGCCGACGCGCATGCGCGGGATGCGGGAGGCCACTTCCGCCATGGCCCGCATGGGGGTGGCGGTATTCTGGAACAGCTCTTCGGCCTGCTGCCTGATGTTGTCCATGCTGCGCAGACTGGCGGCGCCAACCAGCAGCAGGGCGAGACAGGGCACGGTGACGGCCAGGATCAGTTGGGTTTTGATGGTGAGGTTGCCTGCCAGCATGTTGACTCCTTGGTGTGTTGCTGTGTCGCTACTGTAGCGGCTCGTCATGACGGTTCGCCGTCATGGGGGTCGGTATTCCCTGTCGACCCGGTGAAAAAAGGGCGCCGCAGCGCCCTTTCATCTTATAACCGGAAGTTGCCGACCAGCTTGTCGAGCTCGCCGGAGAGCTGTTGCAGGCTGCGGCTGGACTCGGTCAACTGGTGGGCGATGTCGGCGGTCTCCATGGTGAGCTGGTTGATGTCCTCCACGTTGCGGTTGATCTCCCCGACCACGCTCGACTGCTCTTCGGTGGCGGTGGCGACCTGGATGTTCATGTCGCTGATCTGGGTGATGTGCCCGGTGATCTGGTCGAGGGCGCCGTTGGCCTCGTCGGCCTGGGTCACCACCCGCAGGCTCTGGTTGCGCCCCTGGGCCATGGCGCTGACGGCGCGGGCGCTCTGCTCCTGGAGGCTGTTGATCATGCCCTGGATCTCGGCGGTGGAGGCGGCGGAGCGGCTGGCGAGGTTGCGCACCTCGTCGGCCACCACGGCGAAGCCACGGCCCTGCTCGCCGGCGCGGGCAGCCTCGATGGCGGCGTTGAGGGCCAGCAGGTTGGTCTGCTCCGAGATGCTGCGGATGGTGTCGAGGATGCTGCCGATGGAATCGGTCTGGCTCGCCAGTGACTCGATGACCCCGGCCACCTGCTCGATCTCACCGGATAGGCCGACGATGCCGTGACGGGCCTGGGCGACGACCTGGGCCCCCGCATCGGCCTGCTCGTTGGCCTGCTTGGCGACGTCGGCTGCCAGGGATGCATTGCCGGCGATCTCGCTGACGGTGGCTCCCATCTCGTGGATGGCGGTAGCGACCTGGACGGTGCGATCCCGCTGGGCGGTGCAGTTGTGCTGGGTGAGCTGGGCCTTGGCGGCCACCTCGTTGGCGGTGGCGGCGAGCTGGCGGGAGTTGCTCGCCACCTGTTCGATGGAGCCGTGGATCTTGGCGACAAAGTTGTTGAAGCCGGTCGCCACCTGGGCCAGTTCGTCACGGCCATCGACCTTGAGGCGATGGGTGAGGTCGCCATCACCGCTGCCGAGTTCGCGGAACAGGCGGGCCAGTTCGTTGAGGGGGCGGCTCACGGAGCCCGCCAGGAGAACGCCGAGCAGCCCCATGCCGACGGCGATGGCCAGGCTGACCAGCACCATGTGCAGGCGCGCTCTGTCCAGTTCGGCATAAATCTCGGCCTCCGGCACCTGGGCCACCAGATACCAGTCGAGCAGGGGGATGTAGCTGCTGGCCAGGATCACGGGCTGGCCGTCGACCTCGGCACGGGTGGCGGCAAAGGGCTGCTTGTTGAGCAGGTTGGTGCTGCTGCCGCTGGCCAGCTGGGTCAGGTTGTCCCGATCGATGCGGGCGGCGTCGGGGTGCAGCTTCACCTTGCCGCTGCCGTCTGTCATGAAGACGAAGCCGCTGTCGCCGATGCGGAAGTTGGCGAGCATGCTGACCATGCTGTCGAGGGATTTGGCTAGGCCGGCGAGGCCGCGTCCGTCGAGCTGCTGGAAGTTGACGAACAGTTTTACCTCGCCATTGCTCTCCCGAAAGATGCTGAGCATCAGATCCTGGCGGCTCTTGGTGTAGTCATAGAACCAGTTGTCCTGCTCGTGGTTCAGGATGCGCAGAAAACCGTCCTGGTTGTAGTAGGCGGCACTCTGACGATCGGCGAAGGAGGCGGTGACCAGGCCATACTGGCTCGTCATGTCCTTGAGCTGGTTGATAAGGATGGACTCCTGCTCCTTGGGCATGCCGCGCTCGACCCAGTCCAGCACGAAGCGGTCGTTGGCAAGCTGTCTGGCGGCATTGGCGACCGAAGTGAGATCCTTCTCGATCTCCTTGCCGATGCGCTGGGTCAGGTTGGGCAGCTCCTGCTCGAACATGCGGTTCTCGATCAGCTGCTGGGCAGAACGCTGGCTGAAATAGCCCACCAGCAGGCAGGAGAGGGCCACGGCGAGGATGACGGTGGCCAGAATTTTCTGTTTCAGTGTCAGGCTTGCGAACATAAGGGTGACTCGGAAGTGTGAACCAGGGTTGAACTCATAATAGCGGCTGATTTGGCGCGCTCTTGAGGCGGCGGGGGCGTTTATTGTCGATTAACGTTTGCGCTCACACCCGGATTGGACTGGATTGGCGCCCGATTTTGCCGAGACATCGTTGCAAGCGGGGCGACCCCTCGCCAGCACCCCGGCTTGCGGTTAAAGTGCTTGCACTTATAGTAGGCTGCACCTGACTGGCGGCCTGCCCGCTCGACTCGCACCGGATTTATGGACTCTCATATGCGCATCTTTCATCGGGGATGGACCCACCTGCTCGTGCTCCTGCTGGCGACCCTGCCGTTCATGGTGGCGGCCGGAGCCAATGATCCCGCGCCTTCGGCCAGAAACCCGGGGGCAACCAAGATGGAGCGTCCGAGGATCGCCCTGGTACTGAGCGGCGGCGGGGCCAAGGGGTCGGCCCATATCGGGGTGCTCAAGGTGCTGGAGGCAAAGCACATCCCGGTGGACATCATCGTCGGGACCAGCATGGGCTCCTATGTGGCGGGCATGTATGCCATGGGGCTCAGCGCCGAGGAGGTGGAGCGCACGACGCTGGCCATCGACTGGAACAAGGGCTATCAGGACAAGGTGGGGCGCGACGAGCTATCCCTGCGCAAGAAGCAGCAGACCGAGAAGTACCAGCTGCGCACCGACATCGGGGTCAACGGTGACCAGACCCAGCTGCCGGACGGCTTCTTCCAGGGACAGTCCATGGCCAGCCTGCTGCGCCACGCCACCTCCAACCTGCCGGCGCAAAAGAGCTTCGACAACCTGCCTATCCCCTATCGCGCGGTGGCGACCGACATGGAGACGGTGACCCCCTTCGTGCTGGATCACGGCAGCCTCGCCAAGGCGATGCAGGCCTCCATGTCCATTCCCGGTGCCCTCAAGCCGGTGGACTGGGACGGCCGCATCCTGGCCGATGGTGGCACGGTCAACAACATGCCGGTGGACGTGGCCAAGGCCATGGGGGCCGACGTGGTGATCGCGGTGGACATCGGCGCCAAGCTGCGTACCCGGGAATCCTTGAAGTCGGGGCTGGCCATGATCGATCAGCTCACCACCTATATGACCCAGGTGGGGACCGAAAAGCAGAAGGCGCTGCTCGGCCCCAGGGACATCCTGCTGACCCCCGAGTTCGGCAACATGGGGATCGCCGACTTCGCCCTGATGCCGGAGGGGATCAAGATCGGGGAGGCGGTTGCCAACAGTGCAGCGGCCCGGCTCGATGCGCTCTCTCTCTCGCCCGCCGCCTACGCCGACTATCGCAACGGCAAGCTGAGCCGGCGCGCCGAGCGCAGCGGCCAGCCCGCCTACTACATCGACAAGGTGGAGATCATCAACAAGTCGCGCCTCTCCGACGACACGGTGCGGGCCATGCTGAACGTGCGTCCGGACAAGGTGCAGACCTACGAGAGCCTGGAGGCGGGGATCCGTCGCCTCTACGCCCTGGAGTCGTTCGATCGGATCACCTACGAGGTGGAGGAGCGGGACGGGGAGAACGTGCTGGTGGTGGACGCCAGCGAGAAGAACTGGGGGCCGGGTTATCTTAACTTCCAGCTCGGTTTCTCCGATGACTTCGAGAGCAGCTCCAACTACAACGTCGGCATGTCCTACACCCTGACCAACGTGAACGACTGGGGAGGCGAGTGGCTGACCGAGGCGTCCCTCGGGACCGCCAAGCACCTCAAGACCGACTTCTACACCCCGCTGGAGCCCTCCCAGACCTACTTCGGCGAGACGAGCCTGGCCTACGACAAGACCCAGCGACGCGTCTTCTTCCCGGAAGAGAGCAGGTCCTCGTCCGGGGTCAGCTATCTGGACTCCGAGTACAGCTTCACCAGCGTGGATCTCGCCGTCGGCTGGAATCGCCAGCCCTGGAGCCGCTTCTCCCTTGGGCTGGAGGGCAAGATCGGCAGCGTGGAGATCCAGAACCTCACCAACGCGGATGCCGATGCCTCAGCCTGGGGACCCTACATCCGCTTCGAGCACGACACCCTCGACAGCCGCTACTTCCCCTATCAGGGGGTCTACTGGGACATCAAGGGTGGCTACTCCTACGTCGATCTCGACCCCGCGGACGCGCCCTCCGAGCAGGCCGAGGGGGTGAATTACCGGCTGGTGATGATCAAGCCCTGGTCCTGGGACAGACACAGCCTCAACCTGATGCTGGAAGGGGGCGGCTCAAGCTCCCAGGAGACGGTACCACTGTTCGTGCAGGATCTGGGCGGGCTGTTCCGCATGTCCGGCTTCCAGCATTACCAGTTGAGCGGTCGCTACAGCCTGTTCGGCGGATTGCGCTACATCTACCGGGTGGCGGACAACGATTTCGGTGCCTTCAAGGCGCCCCTGTTCCTCGGGGGCTCCCTCGAGCAAGGGGGGGTCTGGGACAAGGGAGAGGACATCAGCATCGAATCCTCCTATACCTCGGGTTCCCTCTATATGGGGGTGGAGAGTTTCCTCGGTCCCATCTTCCTCGGCTATGGCGTGGCGGAGGGGGGGCACGACATGTTCTATCTGCAATTGGGCACTACGTTCCAATAAGGGCGAAATGCTGCCTTTTTGTTAACTCACCTTGGGTGGGCGGCTTGTCACTCTAAAAAAAACTAATAGGTTTATATGGTTATGCTGGTTTGATGAATAACTGCACAGGGTTTGGATTTTAATTAGTCGTTAAAACTTATATAGTGGTGGGCACCCTACGGGTGTCCCGCAAGGACGATCGCCGCGAGCTTGGGCGAACCCCAAAAAAAGACCAAAGAGGAATTAGTCGTGCTTGAAACATACCGTAAACACGTCGCAGAACGTGCCGCCGAAGGCGTGGTTGCCAAACCTCTGGACGCAGAGCAGGTCGCCGCCCTGGTTGAGCTGATCAAGAATCCGCCCGCCGGCGAACAGGACTTTCTGAAAGAACTGTTGTCCTCCCGCATTCCCCCGGGTGTTGATGAAGCGGCCTATGTGAAAGCCGGCTTCCTGACCGCCGTCGCCAAGGGCGAGGCCCATTCCCCCATCCTGACTGCCGCCGAAGCCGTCGAGCTGCTCGGTACCATGCAGGGTGGTTACAACATTCAGCCGCTGATCGACCTGCTGGACGATGCGACCCTGGCTCCTCTTGCCGCCAAGGGCCTCTCCCACACCCTGCTGATGTTCGACTCCTTCCACGACGTGGAAGAGAAGGCCAAGGCGGGCAATGCCCACGCCAAGCAGGTGCTGCAATCCTGGGCCGACGCCGAGTGGTTCCTGAACCGCCCGGCCCTGGCCGAGAAGATCACCGTCACCGTGTTCAAGGTTACCGGCGAAACCAACACCGACGATCTGTCGCCGGCGCCGGACGCTTGGTCCCGCCCGGACATTCCGCTGCACGCCCTGGCGATGCTGAAGAACGCCCGTCCCGGCATCACCCCGGACAAGGATGGCGTCATCGGTCCCATCAAGACCATTGATTCCCTGAAAGAGCAGGGCTTCCCGCTGGCTTACGTGGGTGACGTGGTCGGTACCGGCTCTTCCCGTAAATCCGCTACCAACTCCGTGCTCTGGTTCATGGGCGACGACATTCCGTTCGTGCCGAACAAGCGTGCCGGCGGCGTCTGCCTCGGTGGCAAGATTGCCCCCATCTTCTTCAACACCATGGAAGATGCCGGCGCCCTGCCCATCGAAGTGGACGTCTCCAAGCTGGAAATGGGCGATGTCATCGACATCTTCCCCTATGAGGGCAAGATCACCCGCCACGGCACCGACGAGGTGCTGGCCCGGTTTGAACTGAAGACCGAGGTGCTGATCGATGAAGTGCGCGCCGGTGGCCGCATTCCGCTGATCATCGGCCGCGGCCTGACCGACAAGGCCCGCGAAGCGCTGGGTCTGCCGTTCTCCACCGTGTTCCGTCGTCCGCAGCCGGTGGCCGATACCGGCAAGGGCTTTACCCTGGCCCAGAAGATGGTGGGCAAGGCATGTGGCGTTGAGGGCATCCGCCCGGGCACCTACTGCGAACCCAAGATGACCACGGTCGGCTCCCAGGACACCACGGGCCCCATGACCCGCGACGAGCTCAAAGATCTCGCCTGCCTCGGCTTCTCTGCCGATCTGACCATGCAGTCCTTCTGCCACACCGCGGCCTATCCCAAGCCCATCGATGTGCAGACTCACCACACCCTGCCGGACTTCATCATGAACCGCGGCGGTGTGAGCTTGCGTCCGGGTGACGGTGTCATCCACTCCTGGCTGAACCGCATGCTGCTGCCGGATACCGTGGGTACCGGTGGTGACTCCCACACCCGTTTCCCCATCGGTATCTCCTTCCCGGCGGGCTCCGGTCTGGTGGCCTTCGCCGCCGCCACCGGCGTGATGCCGCTGGACATGCCGGAATCCGTGCTGGTGCGCTTCAAGGGCGAGCTGCAACCGGGCATCACCCTGCGTGATCTGGTCCATGCCATCCCCTACGCCGCCATCCAGAAAGGGCTGCTGACCGTCGAGAAAGCGGGCAAGAAGAACATCTTCTCCGGCCGCATCCTCGAGATCGAAGGTCTGCCAACCCTCAAGGTGGAGCAGGCGTTCGAGCTGGCCGACGCCAGCGCCGAGCGTTCCGCCGCCGGTTGCACCATCAAGCTGGATAAAGAGCCGATCATCGAGTATCTGAAGTCCAACATAGTGATGCTGAAATGGATGCTGTCCGAAGGCTACGGAGACGTGCGCACCATCACCCGCCGCATCAAGGGGATGGAAGAGTGGCTGGCCAACCCGGTACTGATGGAAGCGGACAAGGATGCCGAGTACGCCGAAATCATCGAGATTGACCTGGCCACCATCAAGGAGCCGATCCTGTGCGCGCCGAACGATCCGGACGATGCCCGCCTGCTCAGCACAGTAGCTGGTGACAAGATCGACGAGGTGTTCATCGGTTCCTGCATGACCAACATCGGCCACTTCCGCGCCGCCGGCAAACTGCTCGAGAAGTATCAGGGCGAGCTGCCGACCCGCATGTGGATCGCGCCGCCCACCAAGATGGACAAGGATCAGCTGACCGAAGAGGGCTACTACGGCATCTTTGGTCGCGTCGGTGCTCGCATCGAAATCCCGGGCTGTTCCCTCTGCATGGGCAACCAGGCGCGGGTAGCGGAAGGGGCCTCCGTGGTCTCCACCTCCACCCGCAACTTCCCGAACCGTCTGGGCAAGGGTGCCAACGTCTATCTGGCTTCTGCCGAGCTGGCCGCGGTTGCCGCCATCATCGGCAAGATCCCGACCGTGGAAGAGTATCTGCAGTATGCCAAGACCCTGGACGCCACTGCGGCTGACACCTACCGCTACCTGAACTTCAACGAGATCGCCTCCTACACCAAGAAGGCCGATGCGGTGATCCTGCAGCAAGCTGTCTGAGACTCGCCGGTCTGACCACTGAAAATAACAATGCCGCGTCTCGACGCGGCATTTTCCATTTCAGGGGGCTGCGCGATAATGACCCGCCATGCCCAGCAACGGCGTCGTCGATTTGCCTGGTACGCGCGTTGCGCTTTCGTTGTCTGGCCATGATGGCCCCACCGTTTCCTGGTGGGCATTTTTATACCGCGGTACCTGCGAAGCGGGCCCGCGCATTGCGGCGTGGTTGCTATGTTTCTGTTCCGGATTGATCTGGCCCGCATGAAGTGGCGCCTTGGTTGTGCCCTGCTGGTGTTAGCCCTGCCCCTGGTGGTGGGAGGGTGGATGGTGCATGACAGCTACGAGCAGGAGCTGAAGAACGATGCCAGTGCGTCAGCCAGCAAGGCCAGAACCTTGCTGGAGCGCATGCTGGATCAGGCCGAGCGGGCCAACCTCGAGGTATTGCCGCTGGCCGGTCGCTCCTGCAGCGACAACCTGTTGCTGCTGCGCAAGCGGGTGGCGCTGGAGCCGTTCCTGCGCTCCATCAATCTGGTGCGACAGGGGATCATCAACTGCACCTCGCTGTTCGGGCCTGCCAGGGAAGTGGATGACGGCTCCCGCTACACGGATCGCAAGTTGCTGCTGATGAGCGGCAACCTGGTGCGCAAGAATCACCCCTTGCTGGTGGTGCGTCAGGAGCGGGGGCGTGATGCGGCACTGAGCGCCATTGACAGCAGCCAGCTCAGTTTCATGCTCACCCTGAGCAGCGATCCCAGCGAGCTGTTCTTGCAGGTGGGGTCCGCCTGGCTCGATGAGTCCGGCCACTTCCAAAGCGATCCGCCGAAACTGCACAGCAAGTTTGCCCTGATACTCGCCTCCCAGCGTTACCCCTTCACCATCCACGCCGGTTATGCCATGCCGATCTACTGGCGTGCCCTGTGGGAGGCTCGCCATCTGCAACTGATCTGGCTGGGAGCCAGTTCGCTGGTGCTCTCACTGCTGGTGTGGTGGCTGCTTGGGCGGCCGGGGGCCCTGACGGACGAGCTGAGACGCGGGCTGCGAGCCAGGGAATTTGTCCCCTATCTGCAACCGCTGATCGCCAGCAAGGGCGGCAAGATGGTGGGAGCCGAGGTACTGATGCGCTGGCAACATGCCACCGAGGGGCTGATCCGCCCCGATCTCTTCATCCCCCAGGCGGAAGAGTCTGGCCTGATCGTGCCCATGACGGTCAACCTGATGAAGACGGTGGCCAAGACACTCCACCCGGTACAGGAGCAGTTGCCCGAGGCGTTTCACATCAGCTTCAACATCAGTGCCATCCACTGCCGGGACCTCTCCCTGGTGACGGAGTGCCGCGACTTCCTCGGCCACTTCGTGCCGGGACGGGTGGTGCTGGTGCTGGAGCTCACGGAGCGGGAGCTGCTGGTGACCAGCCCGCAGACCCTCTCCCTGTTTCGCCAGCTCGACGAGATGGGGGTGCAGCTCGCCATCGATGACTTTGGCACCGGCCACTCCAGCCTCATCTATCTGCAGCAATTCCACGTGGACTATCTCAAGATCGACCGCTCCTTCATCGGCCGTATCGGGACGGAGTCCCTCTCCGAGCACATCGTGGACAACGTCATCGACCTTGGGGGACGGCTGGGTTTGTCCCTGGTGGCCGAAGGGGTGGAGACGGAGCAGCAGGCCGCCTATCTGAGAGGCAAGGGGGTTCAGTATCTGCAGGGATACCTGTTTGCCCGCCCCATGCCGATACGCCAGTTCTGCCGGGAGCTGACGGCGGGAGAGATACAGGTCGCCGCCGGGCGCACCGCCCAGGGCTAGGCCGCGCCCACCAGGCTGTGCAGCCAGTTCACCAGGATGTCGTGGGGGCTGCCGGGTTCGGGTGGCGCGGGGGCGAGCAGGTGATAGCCGGTGCCGTCGGGGACGAAGCCGAGCGGTGCCACCAGCAGACCGGCCTCGATATCGTCGCACACCTGGCGGTAGGGGCCGATGGCGACTCCCAGTCCGGCGACTGCCGCCTGCAGGCTGAAATAGAAGTGCTCGAAGGTCTGACCCGGCACCTCCTCGTCGGCGGACATGCCTGCGTGCTGCTGCCACTCCAACCAGGCGCCCGGACGGGTCTTGGTGTGCAGACGAGGGGCTGTTGGTCTGAGGGCCTGCACATCCCCCCTGGGTTCAAAAAAGTGCGCCACCTTGCCCGGCGGGCAGACAGGGCCGGTCCGCTCCTCGAACAGCAACTGGCTGTAGAGCTCGGCAGGCCAGTGAAAGTCGTTGCGCCGGATGGCGAGATCGATGCCGCTGCCAAAGCTGAGGGCGCCGCCGCCCGCCATCAGGTGTACGTCCAGCTCCGGGTGCAGGGCCTGGAAGGCGGGCCAGCGCGGGATCAGCCAGCGCATCAGGAGGGTGGGTTCGCAGGAGAGCACCAGTGATTGGGGGCGACTCTGCTGGCGCAGGGCCTGCGCCGTCTGGCGGATGCTGCCCAGCCCCTCTCTGACCGCCTGATAGAACCGTTCACCCGCGTCGGTCAGAAAGACCCGGCGCTGGCGCCGCTCGAACAGCATGACCCCCAGATCCTCCTCGAGCAGTCGTACCGCCCGGCTGATGGCGCCATGGGTGAGATGCAGTTCGTCGGCGGCGCGGCCGAAATGCTCGGTGCGGGCCGCCACCTCGAAACAGCGCAGGGCGGTGAGGGAGGGAAGCGAGAGGGATTTTTGTGAGTTTTTTTCACCATTCATGTCAGAAATCATCGTTCGTTATTGGTGTTATTGGCAAATAAAATAGCCGATATCCCCTCTAATCAGGACTCTTTTCATGACCGAACTGTTAGCCGTTGTCGCCATTACTCTCTTTGCCGTCATCAGCCCCGGGCCCGACTTTGCCATGGTGTCGCGCAACAGCCTGCTGCTCTCGCGCCGCACCGGCGTGCTGACGGCGATCGGCATCGCGGCCGGGGTCTGCGTGCACGTGACCTACACCCTGCTGGGGGTGGGCCTGCTGATCCAGCAATCCCTCTGGCTGTTCAACCTCATCAAGCTGGCAGGGGCCGCCTATCTCATCTTCCTCGGCATCAAGATGCTGCGGGCCAAACCGGCTGCCGATGAAGAGAGCATCTGTCAGCCTGCCCTCTCCAGCCTGGGGGCGCTGCGCACCGGATTTTTGACCAATGTGCTCAATCCCAAGACCACCATCTTCATCGTCAGCCTCTTCATGCAGGTGGTGCAGCCGCAGACGCCGCTGGCGGTCCAGATCGGCTATGGCGCCTTCATCGCGCTGGCGCACGCCCTCTGGTTTGGTGCGGTGGCGCTCTTCTTCTCCACCCCTGCGGTGCGGGACCGACTGCTGGCGGTACGCCACTGGATCGATCGGGTGTTCGGGGGCCTGCTGGTGGGATTCGGCATGTTGCTGGCATTGACCCAGCAGACGCGCTGAGGCGGGGAGGGGCGCTCCCCCTATCCACCCCCGACTGTAGGGTCTTGTTTTTCATGCCTTGGCAGCCACTTTTCGGTAGAATTGGCGCTCATTTTGAAGTCAGATGAGGCGCGGTATGACGGTCAGGTTCCAGGCATTTCACAGCATCAAGGCGATTGGCAATCGGGAGGTGCTGTTCAACTGGTCCAGAACCAACCCCCTCGGCGCCCTTGATCAGGTGTGGCGCCCGACGACCCGTGACGAGCTGCAGCAACTGCTGCGGGAATATCCCGAGCGCAAGCTGCGGCTCATCGGCTCCGGCCTCTCTTTCGAACCCATCCACAGCGTCTACGCCGAAGGCAGCCAGGCGCTGCTGGTGGACCTGAACCACCTGCGCGGCCAGCTGGACAAGACTGCCGATACGGTGACCTACCTGGCGGGGACGCCGCTTGATACCGTCTATGCCGACCTCATCGCCATGGATCGCATGCTGCCGGCGTCCCCCGGCGTCATCGGCATCCAGACCCTGGGCGGTGCGCTCAGCACCGGCACCCATGGGCAGGGACTGCACCAGTCCGCCCTGTGCGATGCGGTGGCTGCCCTGACCGTGATGCTGGCGAACGGCGACATCATCCGTGTGGATCGCACCGATCCGCGCTTCGGCGCCTTCGTGATGGGCATGGGGATGCTCGGCATCCTGCTGGATGTGACCCTCAACACCGTGCCCAACCGCATCATGCGCTGCACCAAGTTCACCACCGACTACCCCTTCCTGCTGGAACACAACGAGCGCCTCAACCGGGAGCACGCCTTCGTGAAGAGCTGGTGGTTCGCCTGGACCGGCGAGAGTCACATCTGGCTGGTGGATCCCGCCTCCGATGACGAGGTGGCCCGCTACCGCGCCGGGGGCAGCGAGCCGCTGGTGCTGGAGGGAGACATGAACGAGCGCATGAACCTGGCGCTCAATGCCACCATAGACGCGACCCTGCAGAAGATGGCCAGAGACACCAAGGACGAGGCCAGGGCAGGCGAGCACTTCGAGACGGTACGCCGCTTCAAGGACGCCTCGGATCTGGTGGGCAACGTCTACCAGATCCTCTGCAAGGGAATTCCTGCTCCCCAGATCAACTGCGAGGTGGCCGTGCCCCTCGAACGCATGGGGGAGGCTCTTGAAATCCTGCAGGCATGGCAGGAGGCGAACCCCGGCGTGCTGCACTACCCCTTCATCCTGCGCTGCACCGGTCCATCCGTGGCCTGGCTCAGTGCCGCCCATGGCAAGTCGGTGTGCTGGATAGGTTTTCTGGTCTATCTGGCGGCGGACGGGACCTTTGTCGGGGGCTCCATGGAGCAGATGCGCGAGTTGCAGCAACTGCTGGTGCCCCTCGGCGGCATTCCCCATTTCGGCAAGCACCTGGCGATGGACCTCTACGACTTCCCGGCCCTGTTGCCGCGCTGGCACGACTTCCTGGCCCTGAAGCGGGAGCTTGACCCCCATGGCCGTTTCGAAAACCGCTGGCTCGGCGACCTGTTCGCCAACCGGTAAGGATCTGACATGACCGATATGCAAGACACTCGCTTACTCATCCTCCTGCCGATCAGAGGGGGGGCAACCCGATGACAGACATGCAAGACACCCGCATCCCCGTGACCCTGCTGACCGGCTTTCTCGGCAGCGGCAAGACCACCTTGCTCAACCACTGGGTCAAGCAGCCCGAGCTCGGGGAGTGCGCCGTGCTCATCAACGAGTTCGGCTCCGTGGGGCTGGATCACCATCTGGTACAGCAGGTGGACGAGCAGGTGGTGCTGCTCGATTCCGGCTGCATCTGCTGCTCGGTGCAGGGCTCCCTGGTGGAGGCGCTGCAGGGGCTCTTCATGAAGGCCATCCAGCGCAAAATCAAACCCTTCAAACGGCTGATCATCGAGACCACGGGTCTGGCCGATCCGGCCCCTGTGCTGTTCACGTTGAGGGAAGAGGGCTTTATCGCCCAGCGCTACCGCTTCGATGGCACCGTCACCGTGGTGGATGCCGGCCATATCGAGCAGCAGCTTGCCGCTCAATATGAGGCGGTCAAACAGGTGGCGCTGGCGGATCTGCTGGTGGTGAGCAAGGGCGATCTGGTGGATGAAGAGACCCTTGCTCGGGTGGAGGCCCAACTGGCGGCCCTCAATCCGGCAGCCCCCATCCAGCGGGTCAGCAATGGGGTGCTCTCACCCGCGGTGCTGGAGAAGCTCGGCGCCTACAACGAGGCGGCGGGGCGCGACGTGCGCCAGTTGCTGGCCTGGCTGCGTACCGAATCCCCGAAACAGGGGCTGGCTTCGCCCATGCAGCCTAAGATAACGCCGTTTGCCGCCAAGGTGGGGACGGTCGCGCCCACCCGCTTCGAGCACGGCAATATCGAAAGTTTCTCCCTGCGCATCGGCGAGCCGCTCAAGCCCTCCCGCCTGCTGGCCGCCATCGATGCGGTGCAGGCGCAATACGGTGATGCCCTGCTGCGTCTCAAGGGGATATTGCAACTGGAAGGGGAGAGCCAGCCCGTGGTGATCCACGGGGTGCACGGCCAGCTCTATCCGTTGCAGGCGCTGGGGGAGTGGCCCGAAGGCAAGGCCCAGTCCCGGCTGGTTTTCATCGTGAAGAGCCAGGACAGGGTAGGCATAGAGCAGTTGTTCCTCTCGACCCTCAAGGCCCCCGAACCCAGCCTGGAAGAGCACCTCAAGGCCATGCTCGGCCAGCCGGATGCCTGATATGCTGATATGACCGGCGCTCGTGCGGGTCTAATGAGATGGTCACCCCCACCCTGTGAGCGGTACGCTGACAGGGTGTTTTTCTTTCAGGAGAGGCCATCATGGAAAACGTTGCGCTTATTGGTATTGATCTCGGTAAACACTCTTTTCACATTCACTGTCAAGACCGGTTCGGCAAGGCTCTTCTTCGCAAGAAGTTCAACCGGACAAAGCTCATCGAATCCCTCGCAACTTTTCCTGTATGCACCATCGTCATGGAGGCATGTGCCGGAGCCCATTACATGGCTCGTCGGCTGGCTGAATTTGGGCATGAGAGTAAGCTCATTTCGCCTCAATTCGTGCGCCCATTCGTCAAGAGCAACAAGAACGACTTCATCGATGCTGAAGCTATTTGCGAGGCCGCCTGCCGTCCCTCCATGCGGTTTGTAACGCCCAAGACCGAAAGCCAGCAAACGTTGGGAGCACTGCATCGTGTGCGCGAATCGTTTGTGCGCGATCGGGTTAAGGCATCGAACCAGATACACGGCTTTTTACTCGAATTTGGCATCAGTCTGCCCGTCGGTCATGCCGCCATCAAGCGCCTGCCTTCTGTGATGGCTGAACACGAGTTACCAGCGCGACTGATTACCATGTTGGAGAGGCTGCATGCCCATTTCAAGTATCTGGAGCAGCAAATTGCCGAGATCGACAAGGAACTGGCCAGCCAGCTTGGCGATGACGATCTTGGTCAGCGTCTGATGACAATCCCTGGTGTCGGCCCGATCACTGCCAGCGTGTTGGCCGCCGAGCTCGGTGACGGAAAACACTATCGATGTAGTCGTGATTTCGCGGCGTCAGTCGGATTGGTGCCACGCCAGTACAGTACTGGGGGCCGGGCAAACCTGAAGGGTATCAGCAAGCGTGGCGACAAAAATCTTAGACGATTGTTGGTGCAATGTGCACGAGCCTATATGCAACGGCTAGAGCGGCAAACGGGACGATTGGCTGATTGGGTCAGGTCTATGTTGACTCGGCGACATTCGAATGTTGTGGCTTGTGCACTAGCCAACAAGTTGGCCCGCACGGCTTGGGCGCTGGCGGCACGGCATACCGAATTTCGGGCAATGCCAACCTGACGCGCCCCTATTTACTTTTGTACTGACACACCCACCTGGTTTTGCGACTGTGATATTGGATGACGTGAACGGCATACCGGCCTGACTGATAACCTGGCAAAAGAATAGGCTTTCTAGGCCGAGGGTCTTTTTAGGACAGTCAGGCGCGATTCTCATCGTGGCGCGGAGAACATTCTCCATCAAGACGCCGGATAGATTTAAGCAAGCCAACCACAACACCCGAAATCAAGGTTGCAAAAAAGGGGGTGACCATAGATTTCTTATGTGATGAGGAGAGACAGAACCATGCCTGACAGCTCCCCGATGGTGACGCCCGCCCAGCGCAAATGGCTGCCCTGGCTGACGGCGGTCGGTTTTTTCATGCAGACCCTGGATGGCACCATCCTCAACACTGCCCTGCCCAGCATGGCCGAGGCCCTGGGCGAGAGTCCGCTGCAGATGCAGTCCGTCATCATCGCCTACATGCTGACGGTGGCCCTGCTCATTCCTGCCTCCGGCTGGCTGGCGGACAGATTCGGCACCCGCCGGGTCTATCTGGTCGCCATCCTGCTGTTTACCCTGGGTTCCCTGGCCTGTGCCATCGCCAACACCCTGCCCATGCTGGTGATCGCCCGGGTGTTGCAAGGGGTCGGGGGGGCCTTGCTGATGCCCATCGGGCGTCTGGCGGTGCTGCGGGTCTACAGCAAGCATGAGCTGCTGAGGGTGATGTCGTTCGTCACCATCCCCGGTCTGCTTGGCCCCCTCATCGGTCCGGCCCTGGGGGGCTGGCTGGTGGAGGTGGCGAGCTGGCACTGGGTCTTCCTCATCAACCTGCCGGTGGGCCTGCTCGGCTTCGTGGCGAGCTGGCACTTCATGCCCGACCTTCGCCAGCACACCGCCAGGTTTGACTGGCAGGGGTTTGTGCTGTTCAGTGTCGGCATGGTGCTGGTATCCGTCGGTCTGCAAGGCCTGGGGGAGCACAGCATCTCAACCGGCTGGGCCCTGTTTGCGGTATTGTTCGGTCTGGCCGCCATGGCGAGCTACTGGCTCTATGCCGCCACGGCGGAGCAGCCCCTGTTCAGTCTGGCGCTGTTCAAGACGTCCACCTTCGCCATCGGTATCTGGGGCAATCTGTTTGCCCGCCTCGGCAGCGGCGCCATGCCGTTTCTCACCCCGCTGTTCCTGCAACTGGGGCTCGGCTTCTCCCCGAGCAAGGCGGGGATGACCATGATCCCCACGGTGATCGGCGCCATGCTGACCAAGACGCTGGTGAACAAGCTCATTCCGCGCATCGGTTATCGCCGCATCCTGATCGGCAACACCCTGGCGCTCGGGGCCATGATCGCGAGCTTCTATTTCATCGACAACCAGGTGCCCCACGGCGTACTGCTGGTGTGGCTGGCGGTCTTTGGCGCCATCAACTCCCTGCAATTTTCCGCCATGAACACCCTGACCCTGCAGGATCTCAGCAGTGAGCACGCCAGCAGCGGCAACGGTCTGCTGTCGGTGGTGATGCAGCTCTCCATGAGCCTGGGGGTGGCCATCGCCGCCAGCCTGCTGGGGCTCTTCTCCATCGGCCAGCCCGAGGGGAGTGGCCGCTGGCTGGAGGGGTTCCACCTCACCTATCTGTGCATCGGCCTGATGTCCATGCTGGCGGCGCTGATCTTCTCCCAGCTGGCGCGGGAAAAGCGCTGAGTCCCAGGCTCAGGGGGAGGGCAGGTAGCTCACGTCGCAGGGCAATCGGGCCAGCAGTCCGGCCAGGTGGGTGGTCTCCAGCAGGAAAGTCTGCTCGGGGTGGCCCGGCGTCCAGGTAAAGGCGTGGTGATTCATGAGCACGGGATCCACCAGCAGGGGGATGTCGGCGCGGGGCAGGAAGGGGCAGACGGCTCCCGGCAGGCAACCAATCTCGGTCTGCATCTCGTCGGCGGTACAGATGGAGGGTTTGGCACCGAGCGCCGCCTTGACCGCCTTGCTGTCGAGCCGGCCGTCCCTGTGGGTCAGCAGCAGGGCGAAGCGACCATCCTTGAATTTGAGGAAAAGGGTCTTGCTGAACTCGGCCTGCCAGCCGAGGCGAGCCTTGACCCGCTCGTCGGTGGCGTAATCGAGGATGGGTTCGTGCTCGAAGCGCTGGTGGGGCAGGTCGGTGAGCAACTGACGGTTGAAGTCGTGAATGGCATCGAGTGGCATGGGGTTCTCCTGTGATGGCGGTCATCCTGCCACTTGCACCGGCGCAGGCCCAATCACCGTTTCTTATCCGTCATCAGCGGAGTCATCAACAAGGGCACCCGAGGGTGCCTTTGTCGTTCAGTGATGCTGCAATTCGCCCGCTTTCCAGTGGAAGGGAATGGGGTCAAGGCGCTGGGAGGCTTTGTCGTAACCTGCCCACAGCTCACCGATGGTGCGACCATCGATGGGATGGCGGAATGTGGGAGCCAGCTCCGCCAGCGGCCAGAGAACGAAGGCGTTGGTGAGGATCTCGCCGCGCGGCAGCACCAGCGGTGTCTCGCAGACCAGCTCGCCGTAGAGCAGCAGATCGAGATCCAGGGTGCGCGGGGCGAACTTCTTGGCATCCGGCTCGCGGCCGTGAGAGAACTCCATGGCGCGCAGCCGCTGGCACAGGGTCGCCAGGGGCAGCTCGGTATCGGCACCCACCACCAGGTTGTAGAAGGGGCGACCGTTGAAGCCCACTGCCTCGCTCTCGAATACCCGGGAGACCTGCAACTCGCCGAATTCGGCGTGCAGGGCATCGAGGCCAGCGCGGATATGGCGTTCCCGATCGATGTTGGATCCCAGACTGATATAGATGCGGGTCATCAGTTGGCGCTCGCAGCCGGCGTGCGATGGCGCAAGATCTCGACCCCGACGCCTGCCGCATTGGGCACGGCACCCGGTTTGGTCAGGGTCACCTTGACCCACTGTACCCGCTCGTCTTCCAGCACCAGGGCGGCGACCTGCTCGGCCATGGTCTCGACCAGCTCCACTATCTTGCCCTGGGCGTGATCACAGATCTTGCGAGAGAGGGTGGCGTAATCCAGCGCCAGATTGATATCGTCGGTTGCGGCGGCTGGGCGATTGTCAAACCCCATCTCGAGGTCGAAACAGAGCTTCTGGCGAATGCCCTTCTCCCACTCATATACCCCTATGGTGGTCAAAACCTCGAGTCCGCGAATAAACACCTTGTCCATGACAGTACTTCTTCTTTACTCTTGATGGGCTGTGAAAACAGCGCAGGGATGCAGGCCCGGCAAGCAGATTGCCGCTGGCGGCCGGTTTGGGCGACACGCTTTCGGGCAAGCCCGGGCCTGGGAATGTGGCCCGCATCATACCCCATTCATATCGTGGTAAAAACGACCAAGATGACGGCCCTGACGATTTTGATGATTATTCTGGCCTATCTGGGCGGCTCGCTGTCCAGTGCCGTGCTGGTTTCCCGCATCACGGGTCTGCCGGATCCCCGTGACCATGGTTCCCACAACCCGGGGGCGACCAATGTGTTGCGCCTCGGCGGCCGGATGGCGGCGCTGATCGTACTGCTTCTCGACGTGCTCAAGGGGATGGCCCCCGTCTACCTCGCCTGGTATCTGCAGATCAAGCCCGTCTACCTCGGCTTTATCGGGGTGGCCGCCTGTCTGGGCCACATGTACCCCCTCTTCTTCCACTTCCGTGGCGGCAAGGGCGTCGCCACCGCCCTCGGTACCATGCTGCCCATTGGGTTTGCCATGGGGGGCGCCGTCATCACCACCTGGCTGCTGGTGCTGCTGGTGAGCGGCTATTCGTCACTGGCGTCCATCGTGACCGTGTTGCTCACTCCGCTCTTTACCTATCTGCTCAAACCGGAATACACGTTGCCGGTCTCCCTGCTCTCCTGTCTCATCCTGATCCGTCATCACGAGAACATTACCCGCCTGCTCAAGGGGGAGGAGTCCCGCCTCTGGGGGCGCCGGGGAGCGGTCCCGCCAGCAGAAGTGATGAAAATGGATGATGCTGCGCAAAAAAGAGACGAACGAGACGAAAAGTGAAATTTCCCGTTGACCACCTGCCCTAAAATCCGTTTAATAGCGCCCACGCCCAGATAGCTCAGTCGGTAGAGCAGGGGATTGAAAATCCCCGTGTCGGCGGTTCGATTCCGTCTCTGGGCACCATATTTTGGTGCCATGAAAAAAAACGTGTTCATGCACAATGGTTTGAAGTGTGCCGGCTTAGCTCAGTAGGTAGAGCAACTGACTTGTAATCAGTAGGTCACCAGTTCGATTCCGGTAGCCGGCACCATTTGCCCAGATAGCTCAGTCGGTAGAGCAGGGGATTGAAAATCCCCGTGTCGGCGGTTCGATTCCGTCTCTGGGCACCACGAATAATTCCTCCTTAGCTCAGTCGGTAGAGCGACGGACTGTTAATCCGCAGGTCGCTGGTTCGAGCCCAGCAGGAGGAGCCAAATAAAAAGCCCAGCAGCAATGCTGGGCTTTTTCTTTTCCCATTGTCCCCGTCCTGAATATGGCTTATACCTTCTTCCCCGAATAGATGGAGATCTCGATGGGACAAGGTGTGAAACGCACACAGCGCGATTACTCACTGAGGTTTAAATTGTCCCTGGTCGAGCAGATTGAAAAAGGTGAACTCACCTACCAGTAGACACAATTCCAATATGGCATTCAGGGCAATTCGACCATTCTGGTATGGTTGCATAAGCATGGTCTGCAGGGTTGGAGCCAGGGAGCATCGATTAGAGCTGGCAGGATCACATCATGCCTGATCCCGGCAACCAAATGTCTGAACAGCGTATCAAGGAGCTCGAGTAGCTGGCGCTGATGAGCCTGGAGGCTCAGTTCTTTGAAGGCGCCTCAATCGTAAAAAACGACCTGGTAAGCTCTCTCGCAGCGGTATGTCGAAAAGCTGACCATCTTCAGTGCTTGCTGGTTCCTCGGAATAAACCGTTAGGCTGACTACAATCGCAATCGGGTCGCCGACCTGCGTCATGCACAAGGGCAGCAGGTAGTGAGCTTTGTGCGCAAAGTTCACTACGGGTGGGCATCCACAAGTAGCATTATCTGCTGCAGGGCCAAGACGATGCTGGGCTGACGGTCTGGTGGGACAGACTGTTTAGGATATTGGCCGAGCACCGTCTGTTGGTGCAGCCCAAACGGGCCTATCACAAGACGCTCCACAGTTTTCAGCGTTTCTATCGCCATCCCAACTTGCTCAAACCCGGCCCGGTGAAAATCACTGCGGTGGCGCCAGGGCAGGTCTTGGTTGCCGACATCACTTACCTGCCGGCAAAGAGCGGGCCACTCTACCTGAGCCTGGTGACGGATGCCTTCTCGCGTAAGATAGCGGGGCATCACGTGCACGAAGGGATGCATGCTGAGTTGGTTGTGATGGCGCAGAGCACTGAAGCAACGGCGTGGCAGCGGGGAGTTTATCCATCACTCGGACGGCAGGGTGCAGTATTGCTCAGGCTTGAATCAGACGCTGTATGAACGGTACGGAGTACAGTACTCGATGACTGATGGGTATGACTGTTATCAGAATGCGCTGGCAGAGCGGGTGAACGGGATACTGAAAGGAGAGTTGCTGTAGCAAAGCCCGTAGGACCTGGTGTAGACGAGGAAGATGGTGCATAAGGTGGTGGGTAGTTATAACCCAGAATGATCGCATTAGGCCTCGCAATGCAGAATCCCCGATGCGGTACATCGGGTTCTGAGTGCCAGAAGTTAACTGAAAACATGTAAACGGACTTCAGGATTTCAGGCCCGCTCTTCGGTCAGGGGGCTGACACTCAGCACGGGGGCGGCATCGATGCCGTCGGCATTCATCATGGCGGAGATGCGTTGCAGGGATGAGAGCAACAACCCCTGCTCCCAGTTCTCCAGTGCCTGAAAGCGTTGAATGAAACTCTCCTGCAAGGGGGTCGGAGCCTGGGCAAGCAGGGCGCGTCCCGCGTCAGTGAGCGTCGCATGCACCTTGCGTTTGTCGGTTTCGCTGCGAATGCGCTGCACCAGCTGGCGGCTCTCCAGCCGGTCCATGATGGTGGTCGCGGTGGCCTGGCTCATGTTGGTGTGATCCGCCAGCTGGCGCATGGAGATCTGGCCAAGCTCGTCGATCCCCTTGAGCAGCAGGAGCTGGGGCGAGGTCAGGCCGGCCTCCTTGATCAAGCGCTTGGAGTGCATGTCGATGGCACGGATGATCTGGCGCAGGGCGATCAGCACTTCATCATGTTTTTCCATGGGGTCTGGGTCATCGCAGGGCTGTGGAGAGGCGCGAAATTCTCCGCCTAATCCATAACAAGGTCAATATGGTTTTTGATGTAATGGTTTTAGCTCTAATGAATATTGTGTTAGGTTATCGGACAATTGCCCCATTCCAACCCGATATTTGAGGAGTGAAATCATGCATGACGACCTGGATATCAAGTCCCTGGTTGCCGATCTGCGCGTGGTCAGAGTTCGCTATGAACTGCCTGATACCGCGGCATTTGTGCGTTATCAACCTGCTTATGACGAGGACCCCAACAACCTCAAGGTACACCACTACGATGGCGAGCTGCCGCTCTCTTGCAGTAACACAGGTTCTTTCAGTCTAAAGGAGTTGGTCAATGAGCTGCGCTATGCCTATGTGCTGGTTCACCTCTTCCCCGACGAGAGTGCCATGAACTTTTATCTGGCGGGTCTGGACAATGGGCTGGCACAGCTGGAGTTCATCGGTGGCTCCTATGACTTCAACCGCCTCTGGATCACCAGCGGTGTCTCCAATCTGGGGGTGCCCATGGCTATCTTCCTCGGCAAACGCCACGCAGTGAACGGCCAGCCGTCGGTGACCCTGGTGGATCACCGTGAGCAGGTGGCTGGTCGTCTGGCCTATCGCGCCATCGGCGGTGCCGGCGATCACGTGGGTGAAGACTTTTTCAACAACGACTAAGGAGGCCCGATGCGAGCAACCAAAGGGCTTTTGAAAGGCCTCAATCCCACCATGGCCATGACGGCCCTCACCGTCGTGACCCTCTTCCTGCTGTTCGGCGTCTTTGATCCGGATACCGCAGGCACCTGGTTTACCGGGGCCAAGGACACCATCATTGCTGGCTTCAAGTGGTATTACATCCTGGTGGTCGCCCTGTTCCTGTTCTTCGCCGTCTACCTGATGTTCAGCCGCTTTGGCAGCATCCGGCTGGGCGACGACGACCAGGTACCGGAGTTTGGCTACTTTGCCTGGTTCTCCATGCTGTTCAGCGCAGGCATGGGCATAGGCCTGGTGTTCTGGAGTATCGCCGAGCCCATGTATCACCTGCAGGGCAACCCCTTCATCACCGAAGGTATGACGCCGGAAGCGGCCCAGATCGCCATGCGCCTCACCTTCTTCCACTGGGGTCTGCACCCCTGGGCCATCTATGTGATCGTCGGCCTGTCGCTGGCCTTCTTCAGCTACCGGCGCAAGTTGCCGCTGGCCATCCGCTCCGTGCTCTACCCCATTCTTGGCGATCGCATCTACGGCTTCTGGGGCCATGCCGCCGACGTGCTGGCGGTGTTCGGTACCGTGTTCGGGGTGGCGACCTCCCTTGGGCTGGGAGTTTCCCAGATGAACACCGGCCTCAATCAGATGTTCGGCATGGGCGTGTCACAAGCGAACCAGCTCTGGCTCATCGGTGGCATCAGCCTGATTGCCACCCTGTCGGCCATCTCCGGCGTCGGGCGCGGGGTGAAGATCCTCTCCGAACTCAATATCTGGTTGAGCGTGTTCGTGCTGGGCCTCTTCCTGGTGCTGGGGCCAACCACCTATATCCTCAACGCCTATGTGCAGAACATCGGTGATTACCTGCAGAACATCGTCAAGCTGAGCTTCTGGACCAATACCGAAGCCAACGGTACCTCGGCCTGGCAGTCCAGCTGGACCGCATTTTACTGGGGCTGGTGGATCGCGTGGGCACCCTTTGTCGGCATGTTCATCGCCCGCATCTCCAAGGGCCGCACGATTCGTGAATTCGTGCTCGGTGTCCTGCTGGTGCCCTCCCTGCTCGGCATGCTCTGGCTCACCGTGTTCGGCGGGACTGCCATGAACCTGGAGCTGTTCGGTGGCGGCGGCGTAGTGGAAGCGGTCAATCAGGATGTCACCATGGCGCTCTACAAGACGGTGGAACTGCTGCACTGGGATACCTTCGGCTGGATTGCCAAGGGGGTGCTGACCCTGCTTATCTGCACCTACTTCATCACCTCCAGCGATTCGGGCACGCTCGTGATTACGACGCTGCTCTCCATCGGCGATCAGGATCCCCCGGTGCTGCACCGCGCCATCTGGGGGCTGGGGCAGGGGCTGGTCGCGGCCATTCTGCTGGTCTCCGGCGGGCTTGCCGCCCTGCAGGCCGCCAGCATCATCGCCGCGCTGCCCTTCTCGGTCATCATGCTGGCCATGTGCTACTCCCTGATGCAGGGGCTCAAACAGGAGAGCCAGCACCAGTTCGAATACAGGCAGAAGCTCAAGCGCCATCCGGGGTCGGTCAATCTGAGCCTGATGGATCGCATCGGTCCGGGCTGATGACAGGTTCGGTCAAACGAAAGGGGAACCTCGCGGTTCCCCTTTTTCATGCCTGTTCGGCGGTCGGTAGCTACAGCATCTGCTTGAGTCGATAGAGCAGGTCAAGGGCCTGTCGCGGGGTCAGCTCGTCCGGGCGAACTGCTGCCAGCTCCTCCACCACAGGATGGGGTTGCGGGGCGAGAGTTACCGGAGCCGGACGACTTTCGCCGGCGGCCACCGGAGTGGCACTCTCCAGCTCGTGCAGTTTGTGGCGGGCCTGGTGGATCACCGATTTCGGCACCCCGGCCAGCGCCGCTACCTGCAGGCCGTAGGATCGGCTGGCCGCACCTTCCTGCACCGCGTGCATAAAGGCGATGGTGTCGCCGTGCTCCACCGCATCCAGGTGGACGTTGGCCAGCCCGCTCATCAGCTCGGGCAGGCGGGTCAGCTCGAAGTAGTGAGTGGCGAACAGGGTGTAGGCGCCAATCTTGCTTGCCAGCTGCTCGGCGCAGGCCCAGGCCAGCGAGAGGCCGTCGTAGGTGCTGGTGCCGCGGCCAATTTCGTCCATCAGCACCAGACTGCGGGCGGTGGCGTTGTTGAGGATATTGGCGGTTTCGGTCATCTCCACCATAAAGGTGGAGCGGCCGGAGGCGAGATCATCCGACGCCCCGATGCGGGTGAAGATGCGGTCGATGGGGCCGATGCGGGCGCTGTCGGCGGGCACGAATGCGCCGATATGGGCCAGCAGAACGATGAGCGCAGTCTGGCGCATGTAGGTGGATTTACCGCCCATGTTGGGGCCGGTGATTATCAACATCCGCCGCTCCCGCTCCAGCTGTATCGGGTTGGCGATAAAGGGGTCGGTCATCACCTGCTCCACCACGGGATGGCGGCCCGCCTCGATGATGATCTGATCCTCGTCGATGAGGGTGGGGCAGCGATAGTCGAGGGTCTCTGCCCGCTCGGCCAGGTTGGCCAGCACGTCCAGCTCCGCCAGTGCGGCAGCAGACTCCTGCAGATCGCCGAGGTGCGGCAGCAGGGCGTCGAGCAGCTCTTCGTAGAGACGTTTTTCCAGCGCCAGCGCCTGGGCCTGGGCGGTGAGCACTTTGTCCTCGTACTTCTTCAGCTCATCGATGATGTAGCGCTCGTTGTTTTTCAGCGTCTGGCGGCGGATGTAGTGGGCCGGCACCAGGTGGCTGTTAGCGCGGCTCACCTCGATGTAGAAGCCGTGCACCTTGTTGTAGCCCACCTTGAGGGTGTTGATGCCGGTTAGCGCCTTCTCCCGCTCCTCGATGCGGGCCAGGCTGGCGGTGGCGCCATTGGCCAGATCCCGCAGCTCGTCCAGCTCCTGATTGAACCCTTCACGGATGACGCCGCCATCGCGGATGAGCACCGGTGGCACCTCCATCACGGCACGCTCCAGCAGGTCGAACAGTTCGGGGAAGGTGCTCGCCCGCTCGCGCAGCTGCTGCACCGCCTCGTGCTCGCTCTCCGCCAGCAGACGCTGCAACTCGGGCAGCTGAGCAAAAGCCTGCCGCAGCCGGGTCAGATCGCGCGGGCGGGCCGAGCGCAGGGCGAGGCGCGCCAGCACCCGCTCCACATCGCCGACCTGGCGCAGCAAACCGCCCAGCTCGTCATAGAGGTTCTGCTCGATGAGCTCCTTGATGGTGCTCTGGCGACCTTTGAGGATCACCCGATCGCGGATCGGCTGGTGGATCCAGCGCTTGAGCAGGCGGCTGCCCATCGGCGTGGCGGTGCAATCGAGCACGGCGGAGAGGGTGTTGTCGTGACCGCCGGCCAGATTCTGGGTCAGCTCCAGATTGCGGCGGGTGGCGGCATCCATGATGACCGCATGATCGGGCTGCTCCAGGCGCACGCTGCGAATGTGGGGCAGGGCGGTGCGCTGGGTGTCTTTCACGTACTGCATCAGGCAGCCGGCGGCGCACAGGGCGGTCTCGCTCTGCTCGACCCCAAAGCCCACCAGATCCTGGGTGCCGAACTGCTGGCACAAGAGCTTGCGGGCGGTGCCGAGCTCGAACTCCCACTCCGGGCGGCGGCGCAGACCGCGGCGACCCTCGATATGGTGCAGGAAGGCGAACGATTCGGGGTAGAGCAGCTCCGCCGGATTGGTGCGTTGCAACTCGGCGAGCAGGGTCTCTTCTTTCTCGAACTGGTTGATGAAGAAGCGGCCGGAGCCGATGTCCATGGTGCCGTAACCGAAGCGGCGGCCATCGTGGTAGACGGCGGCGATCAGGTTGTCCTGCCGCTCGCTGAGCAGCGCCTCGTCGGAGACGGTACCCGGGGTGATGATGCGAATGACCTTGCGCTCCACCGGCCCCTTGCTGGTGGCGGGATCCCCCACCTGCTCGCAGATGGCGGCCGATTCGCCGAGCTGTACCAGCTTGGCGAGATACCCCTCGATGGCGTGATAGGGCACCCCGGCCATCGGGATGGGGCTGCCGGCCGACTGGCCGCGCTTGGTCAGGGAGATGTCGAGCAGCTGGGAGGCCTTGCGGGCGTCGTCGTAGAAGAGCTCGTAGAAGTCACCCATGCGATAAAACAGCAGGATCTCCGGGTTCTCGGCCTTGAGGGTCAGATACTGCTGCATCATGGGGGTGTGGGCGCTCAAGTTGGCGCCTGGCGCTTGGTATTGTGCTGTCATGTGCTATTCCAGAAGGTGCTCTTGCGGGCAAACGTCTGCCGTCATGGGTCTGAATCTGGGGGCCATTCTACATGCTCGAGGCAAGATGGTGAGGAGGAATCTCCGTCTTGGGGGCAAAGCTGGCGTCCCGTCGCGGATCTGTGCATCCGGCTGATGCTGGCCAGAGTGGCCTGGGATGGAGCCTGGCCGAGAAGAGGCATGGGGGAGGAGAAATAGCATCCCCGCACGGATGCGGGGATGGGAGAGCGGGGAGAGTGTCGCCCTCAGTACATGGCTTCGTCGCCGCTCAGCATCTCGTGCAGCTTGGCTTTCTGCTCGGGTGTCAGCACCCGGCTCACCTCGAAGAGGTAGTGGGCGCGATGGTAGCGGGCCTCGGCCTGTACGTCGCTGATGGTCTGCAACTGCTTTCTCGCCGCCACTTCATCCCATTTGCCGGACTTGATCATGTTGACGATGACGTCCTGGCCGATTGCGTCGAGCTTGATTGAGCCCAGCTCCCTGGTGGCCTGCTCGCGCAGCCCCTTGATCTGCTCCACCTGCGCGCTGGAGAGGTTCAGCTCCTGGGCCAGGGTGGTCTCGCTCTGCAGCTCGGCGGTACCCTCGGTGGCAAAGGCATGGGTGGCGATACACATTGCGAGGGCTGTCATGGCGACGTTGAACGGATGCTTCATCCGGCTTTCTCCTTGGTCTGATGGGATGGAAACCGCATGCATGGCGGTGTTGGAACATGATAACGAGCAGCCATGTACTGGAGCTTAAGCGACGACAACTTGCTGACGCAGTGGCCCCGGGGTCGGTTGCCCGAGGGGCGGGGCAACTGCATAATGAGCGCCATATTTCGCCTGGAAGAGGCCGGAAGAGGACGCGATGATGGGACTTGAAGCAGAGATCTCCCGCTTATCCCGGGAATTGGGCGAGGCACTGCTGGCCAGAGGCTGGCTGGCCGCCACGGCGGAATCCTGCACCGGCGGCGGGGTTGCCACTGCCATCACGGATACTGCCGGCAGCTCTGCCTGGTTCGATCGCGGTTTCGTGACCTACACCAACGAAGCCAAACAGCAGATGCTCGGCGTCAGCATCGACAGCCTGTTGCGCCACGGCGCCGTCAGCGAACCCGTGGTGCTGGAGATGACCCGGGGCTGCCTGGCTCGCTCCGATGCGGGTATCTGCGTGGCCATCAGCGGTATCGCCGGGCCTGGTGGTGGCAGCGAGGAGAAACCGGTCGGCACTGTCTGGTTTGCCTGGGCAGATCGTACCGGTCGTCACCACTCCCTGCTCGCCCGTTTCGATGGGGATCGCCATCAGGTGCGCCAGCAGGCGGTCAGACAGGCCTTGTCCGGACTCCTGGCACTGCTCAAATAAATTGGGCTTGATACTGTATGCATAAACAGTATACTTAGCCCAACTTCACTTCTTATTCACGATTCCCAGCGGAGATTGGCATGGATCAGAACAAACAGAAGGCACTGGCGGCTGCGCTGGGCCAGATCGAAAAGCAGTTTGGCAAAGGCTCCATCATGCGTCTGGGCGACAGCAAGACCATGGATATTGAAGCCATCTCCACCGGCTCTCTCTCTCTGGACGTGGCGCTGGGGATCGGTGGTCTGCCGTGCGGTCGTATCGTCGAGATCTACGGTCCGGAATCCTCCGGTAAAACTACGCTGACCCTGCAGGTGATCGCCGAAGCCCAGAAGAAGGGCAAGACCTGTGCCTTCGTCGATGCGGAGCACGCACTGGATCCTATCTATGCCGCCAAGCTGGGCGTCAACGTCGACGACCTGCTCATCTCCCAGCCGGATACCGGTGAACAGGCACTGGAGATTTGCGACATGCTGGTGCGCTCCAATGCCGTCGACGTCATCATCGTCGACTCCGTGGCTGCCCTGACCCCGAAAGCGGAAATCGAAGGGGAGATGGGTGACTCCCACGTCGGCCTGCAGGCCCGACTGATGTCCCAGGCGCTGCGTAAATTGACCGCCAACATCAAGAACGCCAACTGCCTGTGCATCTTCATCAACCAGATCCGGATGAAGATTGGCGTCATGTTCGGCAGCCCGGAGACCACCACCGGTGGTAACGCTCTGAAGTTTTACGCCTCCGTGCGCCTTGACATCCGTCGTACCGGCGCCATCAAGGAAGGGGACGAGGTGGTCGGCAACGAAACCCGCGTCAAGGTCGTCAAGAACAAGGTGGCGCCACCCTTCAAGCAGGCTGAGTTCCAGATCTTCTATGGTGCCGGTATCTCCAAGGAGGGCGAGCTGGTGGATCTCGGCGTCAAGCACAAGCTGATCGACAAGGCGGGCGCCTGGTACAGCTACAACGGCGAGAAGATCGGCCAGGGCAAAGCCAACGTGATGAAGCTCTTCTCCGAAAACAAGGCACTGGCTGCCGAGGTGGAAGTGAAGCTGCGCGAGCTGCTGCTCTCTGGCGCCGCGCCGGTGGAAGAGAAGGCCACGGCTGCCGAATACGACGAGTTTGAAGCCGAAAACGAACAAGAGTTCGAATAAGGAATGAGGAAAGGCCGGGTTGATACCCGGCCTTGTTGTTTATGGCGGATGAATCAGTGAACGAAACGGGCGAGCCCGTCGAATTGACCTTTGAAGAGCAGCTGGCGGCCGCCCGTGCCTACGCCATGCGCAGTCTGGCCCGTCGCGAGAGTGCCGAGTCGGAGCTGGCCAGACGCCTGCGTCAGAAGGGATTCGAGGAGGAGGTGGTCGCCGTTGTACTCGACCATTGCCGTGGCTATGGCTGGGTCAATGACGATCGTTACGGTGCCATGGCGGTGCGGGCTGGTGCGGCCAAAGGCCATGGTCCGCTCAGGATCCGCTTCGATCTGCGCCGCAAGGGGCTGGATGACACCCAGATCGAGGCTGCCCTGGATCAACCCGAGCTCGACTGGTTCGAACTGGCGCTTGCGTTGTTGTCGCGTCGGGCAAAGGCGACCGACCTTGCCGACTTCAAACTGCGCATGAAGTGGCTCAAATATCTGATGGGGCGTGGTTTTACCCAGGAACAAGCCCGTTACGCCCTCTCAGCCATGCAAGGTGAGCAATAGTGGCGCGCCAAGGTTGAACACCTATAGCAACTGGTGTGCGGTGCGGCTGGTGGGGAATATCAGCCCTTCGCCGAGTCTGTCGATGGCGGCCCTGTGGTCGAGCGAGGCATCCCGAAGCCCCCCTGTTGCGACGTCCTTGCGGGTGCTGCAGCCAAACGCTGGCCCCTTGGGGGCTATTTCACCCGCCAAGGGTCCCCACGTTTTACTTTACCCTGCAGAAAACTTACATTAATGCGGTTAAAAGTCCGTATTCGAATCAAGCAGGATTTTCCATGTACATGTCCACGTCAGAGATTCGCACTGCGTTTCTCGAGTATTTCCGCACCCAGGGACACCAGGTTGTCTCTTCCAGCTCGCTGGTACCGCACAACGATCCGACCCTGCTGTTCACCAACGCAGGGATGAACCAGTTCAAGGACGTGTTCCTTGGCGCCGACAAGCGTGCCTATCACCGTGCCACCACGGCCCAGCGTTGCGTGCGGGCTGGCGGCAAGCACAATGACCTGGAAAACGTCGGCTATACCGCCCGTCACCACACCTTCTTCGAGATGCTGGGCAACTTCAGCTTCGGTGACTACTTCAAACAGGACGCCATCCGGTTTGCATGGGAATTCCTGACCGGTACCCTCAAGCTGCCCAAAGAGCGCCTGCTGGTGACCGTCTACGCGACTGACGACGAAGCCTTCGACATCTGGGAAAAAGAGGTCGGCGTGCCGGCCGATCGCATCGTGCGCATCGGTGACAACAAGGGTGCTCCTTATGCATCCGACAACTTCTGGGCCATGGGCGATACCGGCCCATGTGGTCCCTGCACAGAGATCTTCTACGACCACGGCGATCACATCTGGGGTGGCCCTCCCGGTTCACCAGACGAGGATGGCGACCGCTTCATCGAGATCTGGAACGTGGTCTTCATGCAGTTCAACCGTCAGGCTGACGGCACCATGGAGCCGCTGCCCCGTCCGTCCGTGGATACCGGCATGGGTCTGGAGCGTATCTCCGCCATCATGCAGGGGGTGCACTCCAACTATGAGATCGACATCTTCCAGGCGTTGATCAAGAAGGCGGCCGAGATCGTCGGCACCACGGATCTGAGCAACCAGTCCCTGCGCGTCATCGCGGACCACATCCGTTCCTGCGCTTTCCTGGTGGCTGACGGAGTCATGCCCTCCAATGAAGGTCGCGGCTACGTGCTGCGCCGCATCATCCGCCGCGCCGTGCGTCACGGCCGCAAGCTGGGTGCTACCGACGTCTTCTTCTACAAGCTGGCTGCCGAGCTGGCCGTGCAGATGAAGGATGTGGCGGCAGAACTGATCGCCCAGTTGCCGCTGGTCGAGCGAGTGTTGCGTATCGAGGAGGAGCAGTTCGTCCGCACGCTGGACAGAGGTCTGCTGCTGCTGGAAGACGCCCTGGCCAACCTCGGTGATGCCAAGGTGATCCCGGGTGAAGTGGTGTTCAAGCTCTATGACACATACGGCTTCCCGGCCGACCTGACCGCCGACGTGGTGCGCGAGCGCGAGATCGGCATCGACGAAGAGGGCTTCAAGGCCGAGATGGAGAAGCAGCGCGCCCGCGCGAAAGAGGCTTCCAGTTTCGGCGTGAACTACAACGACGTGCTGAAGCTCGATTTCGAGACCCCCTTTACCGGTTACAAGCAGCTGAGCCAGAACACCCTGGTGGTCGGTATCTACAAGGATGGTGTCGAGGTCAATGGCCTCATCGCCGGTGAAGAGGCAGTGATCGTGCTGGCGGAGACCCCCTTCTATGCGGAGTCCGGCGGTCAGGTGGGTGACAGCGGCATCCTCAAGGTGGATGACGGCATCTTCGCCGTCACCGACACCCAGAAAGCGGGCAAGGCGATCATCCACAAGGGCTATCTGGAACTGGGTACCCTGGAGAAGGGAACCGAGGTCGAGGCCGTGGTCGATGGCGACCGTCGTCAGGCCATCGCCCTTAACCACTCCGTGACTCACCTGCTGCACGCGGCCTTGCGCCAGGCGCTGGGTGAGCATGTGACCCAGAAAGGATCCCTGGTGGGCGCCGAGCGCATGCGCTTCGACTTCTCCCACTTCGAAGGGCTGACCATGGCGACCATTCGCCGGATCGAGGAGCTCGTCAACGCCCAGATCCGTGCCAACCACGAGGTGGCCACCCAGCTGATGGGGCTGGAAGAGGCCAAGTCAGCCGGTGCCATGGCGCTGTTTGGCGAGAAATATGAAGACGATGTGCGCGTGGTACGCATGGGCGACTACTCCACCGAGCTGTGCGGCGGTACTCACGCCAAGCGCACCGGTGACATCGGCTTCTTCAAGATCATTGCCGAGAGCGGCATCGCGGCTGGCGTGCGTCGTATCGAAGCGGTCACCGGCAAGAGCGCCATCGATCTGATGCACCAGCTGGGTGAACAGATCGAAGAGGCCGCCGCGTTGGTGAAGGGCGATCAGTTTTCCATCGCCGACAAGGTGCGCCAGGTACTGGACAAGGCCAAGATGATGGAGCGCGAGCTGGAACAGCTCAAAGCCAAGCTGGCGGCGCAGGCGGGTAACGACCTGCTGAGTCAGGTCATCGACATCAATGGCCAGAAGGTGCTGGTTGCCGCCCTGGAAGGGGTCGACCCCAAATCCCTGCGCGGCATGCTGGACGAGCTGAAGAACCAGATGAAATCCGGTGTCGTGCTGCTGGCAACCAGCAGTGATGGCAAGGTCAACCTGATCGCGGGCGTGACCAATGACCTGACCGGCAAGGTCAAAGCTGGTGAGCTGGTCAATCTGGTGGCCCAGCAGGTGGGTGGCAAGGGCGGTGGTCGTCCCGACATGGCACAGGCGGGTGGTACCCAGCCTGAGGCGGTGCCGGCGGCGCTGCAATCCGTTCACTCCTGGCTGGAAGAGCGCCTGTAAGCGGGCGAGGTGATCTGTGGCACTCTATGTACAGAAGTACGGTGGCACCTCGGTCGGCACGCTGGAGCGGATCGAGGCAGTTGCTGAGCGGGTTCAACTGACCCGTGCCCAGGGACATGACGTGGTGGTGGTGGTCTCCGCCATGTCGGGCGAAACCAACCGGTTGCTGGGCATGGCCCAGCAGCTGGACCAGGATGCCAACCGGCGCGAGATGGATGTGCTGATCTCCACCGGTGAGCAGGTCACCATTGCACTGCTGGCGATTGCGCTCAACAAGCGCGGTTGCCCCGCAGTCTCGATGACCGGCGATCAGGTCCGCATCCACACCGATTCCGCCTATGGCAAGGCGCGCATCACCCGTATCGACACCGAGCAGGTGGAAGCCGCACTCGGTGCCGGCAAGGTGGTAGTGATTGCCGGTTTCCAGGGGCGCGATGAGCATAATGCCATCACTACCCTGGGCCGAGGGGGTTCGGATACCACCGCGGTGGCCGTGGCTGCGGCCATCAAGGCCGATGAGTGCCAGATCTTTACCGATGTGGACGGAGTGTATACCACGGATCCGCGCATCGAGCCCAAGGCGCGTCGCCTCGATACCATCACCTTCGAGGAGATGCTCGAGATGGCGAGTCTCGGAGCCAAGGTGTTGCAGATCCGTTCGGTCGAGTTCGCGGGCAAGTACCGCGTGCCGCTAAGGGTGCTGTCGAGTTTCGTCGACGGAGAGGGAACCTTAATCACATATGGAGGTGAGAGGATGGAAGCACCCCTGGTATCCGGCATTGCGTTCAATCGCAACGAGGCCAGCCTGACCATTCTGGGTGTGCCGGACAGGCCGACCGTGGCCGCGCAGATCCTGAATCCGATCAGCGACGCCAACATAGATGTCGACATGATAGTGCAGAACACCATGGGGGATGGCACCGCCGATTTCACCTTCACGGTGAATCGCGATGATTATCGCCGGGCCCGCGCCTTGCTGGAGGAGACCGCCAGCGAGCTGGGGGCCGCCTGCGTGCAGGGCAACGGAGAGATCGCCAAGGTCTCCATCGTCGGGGTCGGCATGTGGAATCATCCTGGTGTAGCGCGCACCATGTTCAAGGTATTGGGTGAGGAAGGGATCAACATGCAGCTGATCTCCACCTCTGAAATCAAGATATCCGTGGTGATTGACGAGAAGTACCTGGAGCTGGCCGTGCGTTCGTTGCACTCGGCGTTCGGGTTGGATCAAGAGCCTCATGAGCAGCCCTTGGGAAACAATCCCTGATTGATTTAGTTTCAACCATTTACCATATCGGTATCTTTGTAAGATAATGGCGCATATCGATATAAATACAAAACAGGATACAGGAGCAAGCGAATGCTTATTTTGACTCGTCGTGTAGGGGAAACCCTGATGATTGGTGACGAAGTAACCGTTACCGTACTGGGCGTAAAAGGGAACCAGGTTCGTATCGGTGTGAATGCACCGAAAGAGGTTTCCGTACACCGCGAAGAGATCTACATGCGGATACAGGCCGAGAAAGTCCCGGGCCAACCGAATTTCTAAGCCATTTCATGGCTGCATGAAGGCGACATCCCGGATGTCGCCTTTTGTTTTTCAGGGGCCTGCAAATCGGCCTGCAGAGCGCGAAACTACTGGGTAAGTGTCGATATTGCTTGAATATTCCACTCTTTGGCCAAATGCTGAGCGAACGCTCTGTTTTCTCCAAAAAAGTGTTTGACTAAAAATCCCTGTGAAGTATTATCAGCCCCGCAAACGGAGAGGTGGCCGAGAGGCTGAAGGCGCTCCCCTGCTAAGGGAGTATGCGGCTTATACCCGCATCGGGGGTTCGAATCCCCCCTTCTCCGCCATTTTGCGCCCGTAGCTCAGCTGGATAGAGTACCTGGCTACGAACCAGGTGGTCAGAGGTTCGAATCCTCTCGGGCGCACCATTGTTNNGGGCGCCCGTAGCTCAGCTGGATAGAGTACCTGGCTACGAACCAGGTGGTCAGAGGTTCGAATCCTCTCGGGCGCACCATACAGACAGCCTCGACGTCAGTCGGGGCTGTTTTTTTATGGGCGATTTCCTCCTCCCCATCATGGGGTTGTCTCTCTCGTGTCCTTCTCCCTGACGCCCCCACGGGGGACGGTTCCCCCTGGCTGCACGTGCCCCTGGGTGCCCTTACCATAACGCACTATGCTGTGCGGGGCTGGCGCCCTCTGGCGGCCTGCTGAGGCATTTGGCGGGCAATAAAAAAGGATGCCGTGGCATCCTTTCATGTCTTCGTGGAAAGAATCAGCTTTTCAGCCACTTGCGGATGCGGTTGGCATCCCCGACAGGGGTGCGTTTGCCCACCGAGTTGAGCAGTACGATGGCGAGCTCCTGACGATCCGGTTTGGCACGCATCAGCAGGCAGCGGCCCGCTTCGTCGGTATAGCCTGTCTTGGAGAGGCGTACATCCCAGTCCGGGTTCTTCACCAGCGGGTTGGTATTGTTGAACATCAGGCTGTAGGCCGGCTTGTGAAAGCGCATCTCCCTGCTGGTGTCCTGGGTGAATTCACGGATCAGCGGCTGTCGATAGGCCGCAGAGAGGAGCTTGGCCAGATCCTGGGCGGTGGAGACGTTGCGGGTGGAGAGACCGGTGGAGTCATAGTAGCGGGTGTTGCGCATGCCGAGCTGTCTGGCCTTGTTGTTCATGGCGCGGATGAAGGCCTGGCGACCCCCCGGGTAGTGGCGGGCAAGCGCCGAGGCCATGCGGTTCTCGGAGGACATCAGCGCCAGATGCAGGGCGTCGCGGCGGCTGACCTGGGTGCCCATGCGCACCCGTGAATAGGTGTGCTTGATGTTGTCCCTGTCGTTCTGATCAATGGTCAGGGTCTGATTGAGGTTCTGGCGGGCATCCAGCACCACCAGCGCCGTCATCAGCTTGGTGAGGGAGGCGATGGGGCGCACCCGGGTGGGGTTTTTCTGATACAGGGTCTTGCCGGTGTTGACGTCCATCACCAGGGCACTGCCCGATTTGAGCTGCAGCTTGGCCGGGTCGGGGGTCGCCAGGGATGCCTGCGAACCCAGCAGTCCCATCAATCCACCTACCAGCGCGATTGCGCGAATCCAACACCCCATACAACCAACTCCATCCACAGCGAAAAAAGGCGCTAGATTCACTCATTTTTGCCCCTGCTTTACAAGAGCGAGCAGGGGGAATTCGCCACTATTTTCCATAAAAAAGGGCCGCCTGTGGGCGACCCTGTGGTTTGTCTCACTCTCTGGAGACGCCGGGCTTGCGTCTGCTCCACCAGCGCCAGACCAGAGCGATGAGGCCGCCCACCAGCAGTACGACCGGCAGGTAGATAATGACGCTGAGAAATTGGGACTCATACTGCGCGGCCAGCTTGGTGTGGCTCAGGTAGTAACCCAGCCCGACCAGGGGGCAGATCCACATGATGGAGCTGATCAGGTTGACCACCAGGAAGCGCCCCTGGGGGATCTCGTTGGCGCCGACGATATAGGGGTAGGCGGTACGCACGAAGGCGATGTAGCGGGCGGTGATCAGGGTGATGATGCCGTACTTGTTGAGCAGGTAGTGCACCTTCTCCTTGTGCTTGTCATCGAGATGGGACATCAGCCTGTGATACATCCGGGTGTGGCCGAGGAAACGCCCCTGCATGTAGCCAAGCCAGGTACCGACGAAGGTCGCCATGATCAGCAGCGGGACCACTGCCATCGGCAACACCCCCTGATAGATCAGCACGCCGGTCAGGATCAGCAGGGTATCCCCTGGCAGGAAGGCGGTGGGGATAAAGCCATTCTCGAGCACTAGGAAGGTCAGCAGGACGACATAGACCATGAAGACCATCTTGGGATCAGAGAGTGTCGCCAGATCCTGATGCATAAAGGCGTGAGCCAGGTGGTAAAACTGCTCCATACATGCAAACTCCGCAGGTTAGCTGGGTTGGTCGGTCAAGGGCATGGCAAGTACCTTGTCGATGCGCAGGCCGTCCATATCCACGATTTCCAGTTGCCACTGTTCCAGGGTGACCAGGTCTCCGGTCTGGGGAAGGCGGCCAAGGAGCAGCATGATAAGCCCTCCAAGGGTGTGATAGTGATGTTTTTCTTCTTCCGGCAGACGAACCAGCTCCAGACAGTCCTTCAATTCTGGCAGTGGAATGAGGCCGTCGAGCAGCCAGCTGCCGTCGGCGCGCTGGAAGGCCCAGTTGTCCTCCCCATCTTCCTGCTGGAAGTCGCCGGCCAGGGTTTCCAGCAGATCCTGCTGGGTGACCAGCCCCTGCAGCTCGCCATATTCGTCCACCACCAGCACCATGTGCTCGGAGTGGGTACGGAAGTGGTTGAGCAGCTCCAGGCCGTTGAGGGTCTCCGGCAGCAGGCTGCCGTCCTGGGTCAGCGCCGCCAGATCGATGGGTTCTCCCTTGATGTAGGCGTGCAGCACCTTGCTGACGTTGAGGATGCCGACGAGATCCGACAGGCTGCCGTCACAGACAGGGAAGAAGCTGTGGCGATACTCCACCAGACGTTGGAGGTTCACTTCCAGCGGCAGTGACAGGTCCAGATAGCGGATGTCGCTGCGCGGCACCATCAGGGAGGCCAGGCTGCGTTCGTCGAGGCGGAACACGTTGCGCAACATAGTGTGCTCATGGTCCTCGATCACCCCCGCTTCGGAGCCCTCCACCAGCATGGCGTGGATCTCCTCCTGAGTGACGTTGTTGCTGCTGCGCTGATCGACCCGCAGCAGCCGCAGGCTGGCGTTGGTGGAGGCGGAGAGCAACCAGACGAAGGGACGGGTCAGGGTCGCCAGCCAGAGCATGGGGCGGGCTACCAGACAGGCGATGCGCTCGGCGCTGAGCTGTCCGAGGCGTTTGGGCACGAGCTCCCCTACCACGATGGAGAGATAGGTGACCAGCACGACTACGATGACGGTGGCGAGCAGGCTGCTGCTCTTGGGGGAGAGCCCCCACTCCTGCAGCCAGAGGGCGAAGGGCTGGGCCAGCAGGGACTCGCCATAGATACCGTTGAGCAGACCGATGCTGGTGATGCCGATCTGCACGGCGGAGAGGAAATGGGTCGGATCTTCCCCGAGCTTGAGGGCGATGGCGGCGGAGCGGCTCCCTTCGCTCGCCATTTTGGCGAGGCGTGCCTTGCGTGCCGTCACGATGGCGATTTCCGACATGGCGAAGACGCCATTGAGCAAAATCAATCCAAACAGGATCAATATTTCCATACTGCAGCAGCACTCCCGATAGAAAAGACCGCTGGCAGTGTAATGAATTTGCGGGCTCTGTGCTTGTGAAAGGAGGTGATTTGGCTCGTGAATTTTTGAATATCGTCCCGGCGGGAGGGATAAAACTGCGGGGCAGGAGAGGGAGAACTGAACCCCTGACATGAAAAAGCCCCCGATAAACGGGGGCTTGTCATGTTGCGCTGTGGCTTAGAGCGCGGCGATCTCGGCCTGCTGGGCTTCCAGCTTGGTCAGCTGGAGACGGTAATCTTCCAGCTTCTCGCGCTCCTTGATGATGACCGCTTCCGGCGCCTTGGCGACGAAGGCTTCGTTGCCGAGCTTGCCTTCGATGCGGCCGCACTCGCCCACCAGACGGGCCACCTCTTTGGCCAGACGGGCCAGCTCGGCTTCCTTGTCGATGAGACCGGCCATCGGGATCATCAGCTCGGTGGCACCGATCAATTTCTTGACCGACAGCGGGGCGGTTTCACCGGCCGCCAGTACGCGGATGGATTCCAGACGGGCCAGCGACTTGAGGAAGGCCTCGTTGTCAGCGGCGCGCTGGGCATCCTTGGCATCGCACTGGAGCAGCACGTTGAGGGGCACGCTCGGGGCCACGTTCATCTCGGCGCGGATGTTGCGGATGCTGACGATGAACTCCTTCACCCACTCCTGATCCGCCATCGCGGCGTCGTCCAGCTTGGCTGCGTCGAATTCCGGGAAAGCCTGAATCATGATGGTGTCGGCGTGTACGCCGGCCAGCGGGGCGACCGATTTCCAGATGGTTTCGGTGATGAACGGGATGATCGGGTGTGCCAGGCGCAGCAGGGTCTCGAGGACACTGACGAGGGTGTGGCGGGCAGCGCGCTGCTCGGCCTCGGAGCCCTTGGTCAGTACCGGCTTGGTCAGCTCCAGATACCAGTCACAGAACTGGTTCCAGATAAATTCGTACAAGACGCCTGCAGCGATGTCGAAGCGGTAGGTATCGAGGGCGGTGCGGAAGTCTCGGATGGCCACTTGCAGCTGGGACTGGATCCAGCGATCCGCCAGGCTGAACTGCATCTCGCCACCGGCAAAGCCGCAATCCTGATCTTCGGTGTTCATCAGCACATAGCGGGAGGCGTTCCACAGCTTGTTGCAGAAGTTGTTGTAGCCATCCAGGCGCTTCATGTCCCAGTTGATGTCACGACCGGTAGAGGCCAGCGCCGCCAGGGTGAAGCGCAGGGCGTCGGTGCCGTGGGCCTCGATCCCTTCCGGGAACTGCTTGGCGGTGCGCTTGCCGATCTTCTCGGCCATCTGCGGCTGCATCATGTTGCCGGTGCGCTTCTCCAGCAGATCTTCCAGCGAGATGCCGTCGATCATGTCGAGCGGATCCAGCACGTTGCCCTTGGACTTGGACATCTTCTGGCCTTCTTCGTCACGGATGAGGCCAGTGATGTAGACGGTCTTGAACGGGACTTGCGGCTGGCCGTTTTCGTCCTTGATGAAGTGCATGGTCATCATGATCATCCGGGCAATCCAGAAGAAGATGATGTCGAAGCCGCTCATCAGCACGTCGGTCGGGTGGAAGGTCTTGAGCGCCTCGGTGTTGTTCGGCCAGCCCAGGGTGGAGAAGGTCCACAGAGCGGAGCTGAACCAGGTGTCGAGCACGTCTTCGTCCTGACGCAGCACGGTCACGGACGGGATGCTGTGCTTGGCGCGCACTTCCTCTTCGTTGCGGCCCACGTAGACGTTGCCGGCATCGTCATACCAGGCCGGGATGCGGTGACCCCACCACAGCTGACGGGAGACGCACCAGTCCTGAATGTCGCGCATCCAGGAGAAGTACATGTTTTCGTACTGCTTCGGCACGAACTGGATGCGGCCATCTTCCACCGCCTCGATGGCGGTCTTGGCCATGGGGGCCACGCGGACGTACCACTGGTCGGTCAGCATGGGCTCGATGGGCACGCCGCCGCGATCGCCGTAAGGCTGTTGCAGCACATGATCCTTGATCTCGGCCAGGAGGCCCAGCTCGTCCAGCTTGGCGACGATGGCCTTGCGGGCGGCGAAGCGCTCCATCCCGGCGAACTCGGTCGGCAGGGCGGCGTCATAGGCGGTGCTCGGGTTGCCATTGGTATCGACCACTTCGGCCTCGGCACGCACGTGGGCGTCCAGGGTGAAGATGTTGATCATCGGCAGGTTGTGGCGCTTGCCCACTTCGTTGTCGTTGAAGTCGTGGGCCGGGGTGATTTTCACGCAGCCGGTGCCCTTTTCCATGTCGGCGTGTTCGTCGGCAACGATGGGTATCAGACGGTTCACCAGCGGCAGCAGGATGTGCTGGCCGATCAGCGCCTTGTAGCGGGGGTCTTCCGGGTTCACGGCCACGGCGGTATCACCCAGCATGGTTTCCGGACGGGTGGTGGCGACGATCAGGTGATCCTGGCCTTCGGCGGTCTTGGCGCCGTTGGCCAGCGGGTAGCGAAGGTGCCACATGTGGCCCTTGATCTCGCGGTTTTCCACTTCCAGGTCGGAGATGGCGGTGTTGAGCTTGGGATCCCAGTTCACCAGACGCTTGCCGCGGTACATCAGGCCGTCTTCGTACAGGCGCACGAACACTTCCTGGACGGCGGCGGAGAGACCCTCATCCATGGTGAAGCGCTCGCGCTCCCAATCCACGGAGTCACCCAGACGGCGCATCTGACGGGTGATGGTGCCACCGGACTCTTCCTTCCACTGCCAGATCTTGTCGATGAAGGCTTCGCGGCCGTAATCGTGGCGAGTCTTGCCCTCTTCTGCGGCGATCTTGCGCTCAACCACCATCTGGGTGGCGATACCGGCGTGGTCGGTACCCGCCTGCCACAGGGTGTTCTTGCCCTGCATGCGGTTGTAGCGGATCAGGGTATCCATCAGGGTCTGCTGGAAGGCGTGACCCATGTGCAGGCTGCCGGTGACGTTCGGCGGCGGGATCATGATGCAGAAGGAGTCTTTGCTGGTGTCGCCGTGGGGCTTGAAGTAACCCTGGGCTTCCCAGTGCTGGTAGAGCGCCTGTTCGATGGCGTTGTGATTAAAAGTCTTTTCCATGGTCTCGCCGTATTCTGGATGGATGGAGTCTGGTGTTGATTCGTCGTGGATCGAGGGTGGCACAGTCAGGGCTGCGCCGGATCCGGTGCGGCAAGGACGGGCTGATCCCTCATCTCGAGGGTATGGCCCGCCTGGCGATAGTGCTTGTAGCGCTCGCGGGCTTGCTGCTTTTGCGTTTCGTCAGTGGGGACAAAATCTACCACTTGAGCGAAGTGTCCTGCAAACAAAGGTGTCTGCCGGGCCAGGTTGATGAGGCAGGCATAGCGCCGCCGTGGCGGCTGATGGCCTATCTCCACCGGTGCCTGACCGCGCTCCCCCTGCAACTGGTGCGGCACGAAGCGATCGGGCGGCAACTGCCACAACAACTCGTCCAGACGCAGGGCCTGGGCCTCGTCCTCGCACAGCAGATAGAGGTGGCCTGCGCTCCAGCCATCGGCCGCAAGCTGGCAGGCGAGGCGCTCGACGGCGGAGGCATCTGCATCATCGGGCTGGCTCATCAGGTAAAAGGTCACTTGGCTCATCAGGTCGGTCCCGTTTGGCTGTGACGGACAGCGATTGGCCGTCTTCGGGAGCCGCGTCTGGCACGGACTTCCCGGATTCTCTCAATGAAACAAGGAAGAGGCAGGCCTCTTCCTTGTGATACAGGGTAACGCCTTCTCGCATCGCTCTTCGAGTCGATGGGGAAGGGGATCACTCCTTGTCTTCGACGTCCGCCACGCCGGCCCGGTTGAGCAGGAACTGGGTCAGCAGGGGCACAGGACGGCCGGTGGAGCCCTTTTCCTTGCCGCTCTTCCAGGCGGTCCCTGCGATATCCAGGTGGGCCCAGTTGTACTTCTTGGTGAAGCGCGACAGGAAGGCGGCGGCGGTGATGGTACCGGCCGGACGGCCACCGATGTTGGCCATGTCCGCGAACGGGCTTTCCAGCTGCTCCTGATACTCGTCGAACAGGGGCAGACGCCAGGCGCGATCGCCGGCCTGTTCGGAGGCGTTGAGCAGCTCGTGGGCCAGGGGGTTGTGGTTCGCCAAGAGGCCAGAGGTATGGTGGCCAAGGGCGATGATGCAGGCACCGGTCAGGGTCGCCACGTCGATCACGGTCTCGGGATCGTAGCGGTCCACATAGGTGAGGGCATCGCACAGCACCAGGCGGCCTTCGGCGTCGGTGTTGAGCACCTCGACGGTCTGGCCGGACATGGTAGTGAGGATGTCACCGGGGCGGTAGGCGTTGCCCCCCGGCATGTTCTCGCAGCCCGCCAGCACACCGATGACGTTGATGGGCAGCTGCAACTGGGCCAGGGCGTGCATGGTGCCGAGCACGGAGGCGGCGCCACCCATGTCGTACTTCATCTCGTCCATGCCGTCTGCCGGCTTGATGGAGATGCCGCCGGAGTCGAAGGTCAGCCCCTTGCCCACCAGCACGATGGGCTTGGCGTCGGCGTTGCCCTTGTACTCGATGATGGCCATCATGGCTTCGTTCTCGGAGCCGCGGGCCACTGCGAGGTAGGAGTTCATGCCGAGCTCGGCCATCTCCTGCTCCCCCACCACCCTGGTGGTGATGTTGTCATAGGCATCCGCCAGACGGCGGGCCTGGGAGGCGAGGTAGGCGGGATTGCAGACGTTGGGCGGCATGTTCGCCACGTCGCGGCAGATGCGCACCCCTTTCGCCACGGCCAGGCCGTGGTTGATGGCGCGCTCGCCTATGGTCAGTTCCCGACGCGTCGGCACGTTGAAGACCAGCTTGCGCAACGGACGGCGCGGTTCGGCCTTGTTGGTCTTGAACTGATCGAAGCTGTAGAGGCCTGCCTTGGTGGTTTCCACCGCCTGACGCACCTTCCAGTAGGTATCCCGACCCTTGACGTGCAGCTCGGTCAGGAAGCAGACCGCTTCCATGGAGCCGGTTTCGTTCAGGGTGGTGATGGTCTTGTTGATGATCTGCTTGTACTGGCGCTCGTCGAGTTCGCGCTCCTTGCCGCACCCGACCAGCAGTACGCGCTCGCTGAGCACGCCCGGTACTTGATGCAGCAGCAGCATCTGGCCCGGTTTCCCTTCCAGGTCGCCACGGCGCAGCAGCGAGCTGAGGTAGCCGTCGCTGATCTTGTCCAGCTGTTCGGCAACCGGAGAGAGGCGGCGGGGCTCAAAAACGCCGACCACGACGCAGGCACTGCGTTGCTTCTCAGGACTGCCACTCTTTACACTGAACTCCATGGAATCTCCTACATCCTAAAGACAAAAGGCACCATTTATTGAATAATGCGGTGCTTGTTGGGGTATCAGAGGCGGAGCGAACAGTCACAGGCTCCGCAGTTCAAACTGGTAAAAATCCAATATAGGGCCCTATTTTTCAGGCATTCGACTAAAAACACAAGTTTACTTGGGAATGACTGTGATCGTTTTCCGATATTTGTTCAGGGAGACCCTGAAAACCCAGCTGGCGGTGCTGTTCGTGCTGCTGCTTATCTTCGTCAGCCAGCAATTTATCCAGATCATTGGCGATGCCGCCGATGGTGAGGTGCCGACGCGCCTGGTATCCACCCTCCTGCTGCTCAACCTGCCGAATATGGCGTTGTTGATGCTGCCTATCAGTCTGTTTTTAGCCATTCTGTTTGCTCACGGCCGTTTGTACGCGGAAAGCGAGATGACGGTGATGCACGCGGTGGGTTTCAGTCACCGTTTCATCATGGGCAGCGCCCTGGTGCTGGCCTTGCTGACCGCCGCCGTCGCGGCGTTCAACACCGGCTGGATCGCCCCCCAGGCCAAGGAGCGGGAGTACCAGGTGATCGACGAGTTCAAGGCCGATCCCGGTATCTCTTTCCTGCAGGCCGGCCGCTTCATGGAGCTCGACAAGGGGCGCCTGGTGGCCTACATCCAGGATCTGAACGACAAGGGGTCGGAGTTGCAGAAAATCTTCGTGCTGCAACGGGCCGAGGGTGGCTCACCCCCGTCAGTGGTGGTGGCCAACGAGGGGCAGGTGACCGCCGACAGCAATGGCTTGCAGTGGCTGACCCTGAAGGATGGCTCGCGCTACGAGGGGCATTTCACCGGCAAGCAGTTCCAGGTCTCGGAGTTCCGTGAATACAGCTTGGTGATCCGCCAGCAGGAGATGGAGCGATCCAACCGCAAGGCGGCGGCCAAGCCGACCCTGGCATTGCTCGGCACCCAGGACAATCAGCTGATGGCCGAATTGCAGTGGCGCCTGTCGCTGCCCCTCTCCATCCTGGTGCTCACCTTCCTGGTGGTGCCGATGGCGCGGGTCAATCCCCGTCAGGGGCGTTACGCCAAGCTGCTGCCGGCCATCCTGCTCTATCTCTCCTATTTCCTGCTGCTCAGTGCCGCCCGGTCGGCCATCGACAGCGGGCGTCTGCCCCACTGGCCCGGGATGTTCCTGGTGCCCCTGATCTATCTGCTGCTGATAGGGTTGCCTCTCAACCTGCATGGCACCAGCTGGTGGAACGGGGTCAAAGGGCAATTGTTCAAGAGAAAGTCAGCATGATGCTGCAACCTGGGAGTCTCTGCTGATGTTCGGCATTCTCGATAGATACATAGGCAGGGTCATCTTCATGTCGATCCTGCTGTGCGAGCTGACCCTGGTCGGGCTCGCCGCGCTCATCAAGTACGTGGAGCAGTTGAAGGCGGTCGGGGAAGGCAACTACGACATGCTCAACGCCCTCTACTACGTGCTGCTCTCCATGCCCAAGGAGGCGGTGCTCTTCTTCCCCCTGGCGGCCCTGCTCGGTGGCCTCATCGGTCTGGGCCAGCTCGCGACCAGCTCCGAGCTGGTGGTGATGCAGGCGGCGGGACGCTCCAAGATCAGCATCGTCATGGCGGCGCTCAAGACCGCCATTCCCCTGATGCTGCTGGTGGGGCTGATGGGCGAGTACGTCGCACCGGCCGCCAAGCGGATGGCGGATGACATCAAGGCGGGGGCCATGTCGGAAGGGCGGCTCACGGTCTCGGCCTACGGGGTCTGGGCACGGGATGGCAACAACTTCGTCAACATCAACGGGGTGCGCAACGATGGCGCCCTGACCGGCATCACCCTCTACCGCTTCACTCCGTCCCGCAACCTGATCGACGTGGTGCAGGCGAAGGAGGGGGTGTTCGAGGATCACCACTGGCTGCTGAAACAGGTGCACATCACCCGGTTTGACGATCCCACCCGGATCCAGGACGAACAGCATGCCCAGATGGCCTGGCAATCCGAGCTGACCCCCAAGCAGCTCGGGGTGGTCAGCATCGATCCCGAGAACCTGCCCATCTCGGGGCTGCGGGACTACATCGGTTATCTGGATGCCAACAAGCAGGATGCCGGACGCTACAAGCTGGAGATGTGGCGCAAGCTGCTCTCACCGCTCTCCGTGGTGGCCATGATACTGCTCGCCTCCTCCTTCATCTTCGGCCCGCTGCGCTCGGTGAGCATGGGGGCGCGGATGCTGATGGGGATCATGACCGGCTTCGCGGTCTATGTGAGCGACAGGGTGTTCGGCCCGGTCAGCCTGGTCTATGCGGTCCCGCCCATCCTCGCGGCCATCGCACCCAGCCTGCTGTTTGGCGGCATCTCCTTCTATATCCTGAGCCGCAAGCAGTAGCGGCCTGAAGGGCGGCGGGCTGCTGACAACAGGCGGCCATTGCTCTCGATGCACCGTTTCCGTCAAGGTTCTGGGCTGCAAGCCGTCAGTTCTGGTCAACAAAAAGGGCACCTCGGGGTGCCCTTTTCGTTGCCGTCTTGGGATCAGCGATTGAGCTGCTCCAGGTTTTCCGCCTTGCCGAGCACCACCACCTCGCACTCGGCCCAGATGTCCTGGAAGGCGCGGGGGCGGGCGCGATTGAACACACACAGCAGGTTACCCAGGCCAAAGGCCGAGGTGGCGAGCCGGATCAGGGCCTGGGTGACGCGAATGTTGCTGCCGTCCAGGTTCTGGATGCGCAGGCGCCAGGCCCGCATGCCGATGGTCTGGCCGGCGCGGACCCAGAACCAGGTGTAGAAACCGCAGATGACGAAGGCCAGCCAGGCGCTGTAGAGGGGGCTGGTGAGCAGCCAGGCGGCATCCTTGCCCTCGGGAACGTGCGCCATGCCGGTGGCCAGCAGCAGGTGGGCCACCCCCATGCCGATGAAGCCGGCGATGATCAGCAGGGCAATCACCACCAGATAGTCATAGAGCAGGGCGCCGAGGCGGCGCAGCAGACCGGCGGAGGGATGCCGGGGAGCAGGCTGGAGAGGGGAGGGGGTCTTGCGCTTGGCCATGATGATTATTCCATTAATATGATGCGGGCATTCTATGTAACTGGCCTGGCATCGGCAAGGCGTTGAATAAATGAGCAAACAACGGTGGGCGCAAGAAAAACACCTTGCATGGCCAAGCGCCATTCGTATAATCCCTCGCAGCTGCCCGGGTGGCGAAATCGGTAGACGCAGCGGATTCAAAATCCGCCGTAGCAATACGTGTCGGTTCGAGTCCGACCCCGGGCACCATCAGATTCCATGACAAAAGGCCATCCTCGCGGATGGCCTTTTGTTTTTCCGGGCGGTGCGAAGAGGTGTACCCACAGACCCACAGACCCACAGACCCACAGACCCACAGACCCATAGACCCACAGACCCACAGACCCACAGACCCACAGACCCACAGACCCTCAGACCCTCAGACCCTCAGACCCTCAGACTCTCAGACCTTCAGACCCACAGGCTCTCGGGCCATCAACCTCTCGGACTGCCATCCCCTCAGTCGATGTTCTGCGCGATGCGCCACAGCACGCCTGAGGGGTCGTACAGACAGAACTCCTTCATGCGCCACGGCTGGGTGACGAGCTCCGTGACCCTGACGCCATAGCGGCGGGCAAGCTGGCTCGTTGTCACCTGCTCCTGCCAGGCGGCCACGTCCTCCACCAGGAGGTGCATCATGAGCTGCTCGGCCAGCCCCGGGGGGTTGCCATCCTGCAGCAGGAAGCTTGCGTTGCCGAGATGAAAATAGGCCACGCCGTCGCCATCGGAGGCCAGGGTAAAGCCGAGATCCTGATAGAACTGCTTTGACAGTGTGAAATCCCGGGCAGGCACGAAGGCCTTGATTTCGGTCACGTTGAGATTGGGCATGGGCTCCTCGCGGCGCTGGGAACAGGGGAGGATGGCTTGCCAGTATGACCGGGCATTTCGGGGCAGGCCAGACGAATGGCGCGCGTTTGCACTCTTAAAGTGCTTGTGCCCCTCGGATGGGGGGATATTGGCCGTCAGCCTCATTTGATTTCACCATGGTATGGCCCATTTCATTTATTTCATAAATACCTTAGCGGGATAGGTAAGCCTGCCAGGGTGACATCACCACGGGTTCGCCCCGTCATTGTGAGGTGGTTGGGTCATCCTGGTGCATTTTCCCGGCAATGCACAGCCAAAGTGCGATTTTCCCCCTGTAACCGGGCATCGTGCGCCAAGATGGTGCGTGTTGAATGTGATAAAAACATAACTCCATGAAATAAAAGAATTATTTTTCTTGGCCTGCTTTATGCTTTCCCCATGTTATGTCGCCATGATGTCTCCGTGAGCCACACAGGTGCGGTGGGCAGGTGGCCAGGTTGGAAATGCATATCAGGAAATGGACCCGGATGCCGGGACGACAAGGAGAGGGCTGTATGTTCAAGAGACTCGTAATGACTGGCCTGCTGGCGCTGGCCGCCACCATGGCCGCCCCGGGCTGGGCCGAAGAGGTGGCCGCGCAGGCCGATGTGGTACAGGCGGCCGCGACCGTGACCATCAACAAGGGGGACAATACCTGGCTGATGGTGGCGGCGGCCCTGGTGATCCTGATGTCCGTGCCGGGCCTCGCCCTCTTCTACGGCGGCCTGGTGCGCGCCAAGAATATGCTGAGCGTGCTGATGCAGGTGTTCACCCTGTTCTGCCTCATCACCGTCCTCTGGGTGGTCTACGGCTACTCCCTGGCCTTCACCGAGGGCGGCGCCTTCTACGGCTCCTTCGACAAGGTGCTGTTGATGGGGGTGACGCCGGATTCCATCGCCGCCACCTTCAGCAAGGGGGTCGGGATCAGCGAGTTCATCTACGTGGTGTTCCAGGGCGCCTTTGCCGCCATCACCTGCGGGCTCATCGTCGGCGGCTTTGCCGAGCGGATGAAGTTCTCGGCGGTGCTGCTGTTCGCGGTGATCTGGTTCACCTTCGCCTATATCCCGATGGCGCACATGGTGTGGTACTGGGCGGGTCCGGATGCCTACACGGATGCGGCCGCCGCCGAAGCGGCCGGTGCCACCGCAGGCTATCTGTTCCAGCACGGCGCTCTGGACTTCGCCGGCGGCACCGTGGTGCACATCAACGCCGCGGTGGCCGGTCTGGTAGGGGCCTTCATGGTGGGCAAACGGGTTGGCTATGGCCGTGACCCCATGACCCCCCACAGCCTGACCATGACCATGATCGGTGCCGCCCTGCTGTGGTTCGGCTGGTTCGGCTTCAACGCTGGCTCCTCCCTCGAAGCCAACGGCACGGCGGCCCTGGCCTTCGCCAACACCTGGATCGCACCGGCCGCTGCCGCCCTCTCCTGGACCTTCGCCGAGTGGGCGATGAAGGGCCGTCCCTCCCTGCTTGGCGCTGTCTCCGGTGCGGTGGCGGGTCTGGTCGCCATCACCCCTGCCGCCGGTTTCGTCGGTGTGGGGGGCGCCCTCATCATCGGCCTGCTCAGCGGTGTGGCTGGTCTGTGGGGCGTGCACGGTCTCAAGCGTCTGCTGGGGGCCGATGACAGCCTGGACGTGTTCGGCCTGCACGGGGTGTGCGGGATCCTGGGTGCCGTGCTGACCGGGGTGTTCGCCAGCCCGGATCTGGGCGGCACCGGGGTGTGGGACTATGTGACCAACCAGGTGGCCGAGGGGTACTCCATCCTGGCCCAGGTCAAGGTACAGGTCATCGGCGTGGGGGTGACCGTGGTCTGGACCGCCCTGGTCTCGGCCGTGGCCTACAAGCTGGTGGACCTGCTGATCGGTCTGCGGGTGAAGGAAGATGCCGAGCGCGAAGGGCTGGACGTGACCAGCCACGGCGAGAAAGCCTACAGCCATTGATCCTGCTGCCATGAATGTCATACCGCCGGCCCCGCCCGGCGGTTTTTTTATTGGGGCGAGGTGGCCAGGCTGCCCGGACCGGGCCGCTGGTGGCCGGGGTCGCTATTTGTGTTTGCGGGGTCTTTTATGCCTGCATTTTGGGCGGATCTCCGCTAAACTCTGCCACCCTTTATTCGGGGTCGCCGGGTCTGCCCCGTCGTCACCCTCTCTTTCATGCCTTCGGAGCCGCTCATGCCGTTAGTGGGACACCAACATCAGATCGATATTCTGGAACTGACCGACAAGGGGGATGGCAAGGGTCGCCTGTTCGATCGCCCCCTGTTTGTCGAGGGTCTGCTGCCCGGTGAGCAGGCGCTGGTCGAGTTGACCGAGGTCAAACCGAACTACCTGCACGGCAAGCTGGTCGAGTTGACCCAGCCCTCTGCCGATCGGGTGGCCGATTTTTGCCCCAACACCGAATGTGGTGGCTGCCAGGTGCGCCCGCTGGCCTATCCGGCCCAGCTTGCCCTCAAGCAGAGCCTGGTGCAGAGCGCACTGGAGCAGGTCGGGCTGGGTGAGGCCGTGGTCAACCCCATCCTCGGCATGGAGACGCCGTTTGCCTACCGCAACAAGGCCCAGTACGCGGTGCGTGGCAGCGAGGCGGGCGCCGAGATCGGCTTCTACCGCAAGCACTCCCATGACCTCATCACCGCCGATGATTGCGCGGTGCAGGACTCCCTGCACGTGGAGCTCAATGCCCGGGTACGCAACTGGATGCGCGAGCACGACATCGCGGCCTATGACGAGGTGGCCCACACCGGCTGCGTGCGCAACCTGATGACCCGCAAGGGCTTCAAGAGCGGCGAGCTGATGGTGGTGCTGGTGACCCTGGGCGAAGCGCTGCCGTTCGAAGCCGAGCTGCTGGCGGCCCTGGCGGATCTGCCGGTCACTACTCTGGTGCAGAACATCAACGAGGCGCGCACCAACCGCATCCTGGGTGACAAGAACCGGGTGCTGCTGGGCAGCGGGGTGATCCGCGACAAGATCCACGAGCTCGAATTCGAGATCTCGCCCCTCTCCTTCTTCCAGAACAACCCGAGCCAGACCGACGTGCTCTACTCCAAGGCGCTGGAGTATTGCGAGCTGACCGGCAGCGAGACGGTGTTCGACATCTATTGCGGCATCGGCACCATCTCCCTGTTCCTGGCAGGCAAGGCCGCCAAGGTGGTGGGGATTGAGTCGGTGGAGAGCGCCATCAGCGACGCCCGTCGCAATGCGGCCCTCAACGGCATCGAGCAGACCGAGTTCCACGTGGGCAAGGCGGAGCAGCTGATGCCTGCCCTGCATGCCGACGGGGTGAGTGCCGACGTGGTGGTGATGGATCCGCCCCGCAAGGGCTGTGACAAGGCGGTATTGCAGACCCTGGTGGCCATGGCGCCGCGCCGTCTGGTCTATGTCTCCTGCAACCCCCAGACCCTGGCCCGGGATCTCGCCTGGCTGGTCAAGCAGGGCTTCGTGCTGGACGAGGTGCAGCCGGTGGACATGTTCCCGCACTCCATGCACGTGGAAGCCGTTGCTCGCCTGAGCCTGCCAGCGAAGGCCTGATCGTCGCTCGGGATCTTCCCCTCGCACGATGCAGGTGGAAGCGGTCGCCTGCCTGAGCCTGCCAGCGAAAGCCTGATCGGGCCGAGGGCGTGGCGTTAGCCAGATGGCTCTGATAAAAACGACTCCTGAGGGAGTCGTTTTTTTTATGGTCGTGGTCGGCAGAACCACCAGGCAGGGAGGTCGGCGTGATGATTCGTATGGCAGGGGTGGAGGATGCGGCGGTGCTGGACAGCTTCTTCGGGCAACTGGACAGGGAGACCCGCTTCATGCTGTATGAAGCGGGAGAGCGCCCCTCGGACATAGCGGGGCAGCGCAGGCGGCTCGAGGCCATGGTCGCGGCCCCCAATCAGGCCATGTGGCTGCTGGAGCTGGCGGGGGAGGTGCAAGGGTTTGCCGCGCTCCTTGGTGGCGGCCTGGCACGCAACCGCCACTGCGCCCTGGTGGTGATGGGGCTGCGTTCGGGGGCGCGCGGGCAGGGATGGGGGGAACGGTTGCTGCGTACCCTGATCGCGACCGCGAGGGATCTCGGTATCCACCGGCTGGAGCTGGGAGTGATGGCCCACAACGAGGTGGCCCACGCCTTGTATCGCAAGTGCGGGTTTGTGGAGGAAGGGGTGAGACGGCAGGCCTATCGGCTGGACGAGGGCTATGTGGACGAGATTTCCATGGGGCTGCTGCTGCCGCTGGACAGGCCATGACGCCGCTGGCCCCGAGATGCTGGTCTGGGGAGTTGGATTGGGGCAGGCTTGTGGGGAAACCATCGAGACAAGGAGGCGCCCATGAAGGGGATATTGCTGCGTTGGCTGGCTCGCTACGATGCCTGGTGCCAGGAGTGGGGACTCACACCGGAGAACCGGCGCTGCTGCGCGCCGGTACGACATGATGAAGACGAGAAGCGCCCGGAGAAGGGCGACGACCTCACTGGAACTGGCGAGTCACGGCGCCAGTGACGCTGTTGTAGTCGAACGAGAGCCCGTCGGGGTATGCCGGGAAGCGGCCCACGGAGCTGCGCAGGGTATAGCGGCAGTTGTCGTGACGAAGGGCGCCGTCAGCCTGAGCGTCTGCCGGGATGAGCCGGGAGATGTAGTCACTGTCTGAATCCTGGTGCAACTCATCGGCCACCGTCAGATCGGTATCGAGCAGGGCGCCAAACAGGCTCTCGCAGTCGTCCCGGCTGCTGACGGAGATCTGATCGCTGTCGCCACCGGGGAAGACGGTATCGGGCCCCTGACCTCCTTGGTGCCCACCGGCCAGCCATGGCTGTTGATGTCGAGATCCTGCCTGCCCATGCCGCTAAAGTTGTAGAGTGCCAGGGGCTCCCCCTTCACCTTGACCGCCCAGCCGGCGTGGGCGAGCCGGGCGGCACTGGCAAAGCTGCCCGCCGTGGACGAGACGCTGCTCTTGAGCCCGTCGTCCTGGATGTTGATGAAGCGGGGCAGGGCGGTCACGGCCAGGATCCCCAGCACGATGATGACCAGCACCAGTTCTATCAGGGTAAAGCCTCGGGAAACGTGTGTTGGCATGGAATGAACCCATTGAGTACGACAGACAGGTAAGCGCGACATGGAATTGATAGACACCCACTGCCACCTCGATTTTCCGGTCTTTGACGCCGATAGGGAGGCGCTGCTGACCCGGTGGCGCCAGCTGGGGGTGGGCGAGTATATCATCCCCGCCGTGGGAGAGGAAAACTGGGGGCGGGTGATGGCGCTGGCCGAGCGCCACGACGACATCCGCTATGGCCTGGGGATCCATCCCTGGTATGTGGGCAAGCAGCCTCGGGATGCACTGACCCGGTTGGAGACCCTGCTGGCGAGTCGGCCCCGTGGGCTGGTGGCCGTGGGGGAGTGCGGGTTGGATCTGCGCTCCCATGTGCCGCAGGAGGGGCAGGTCGAGATGTTCGAGGCGCAGGTGCGGCTGGCCATGGCGCATGAGCTGCCCCTCATCGTCCACTCGGTGCGTGCCAACGACACGGTCGCCAAGATCCTGCGGCGCTTCACTCCGCCACAAGGGGGGGTCATTCACGCCTTCAGCGGCTCCCTGCATCAGGCGGAGGTGTTCTGGCAACTGGGTTTCAGGCTGGGGATCGGGGGGGTCATCAGCTATGAGCGCGCCAACAAGACCCGGGAGGCGATACGCCAGATGCCGCTGGAGGCCTTGCTGCTGGAAACCGACGCTCCCGACATGCCGCTGCAAGGCCAGCAGGGAGAGGTGAACACGCCGGCCAGCCTGCCGACCATAGCCCGCTTGTTGGCACAATTGCGGCAGCAACCGCTGGAGGATGTTATTTCGGTGTTACATGACTCCACCCGGCGGCTGTTCCCCCCAGGAAATCATGAAATTAACATTTGATTATCAAATGATGACCGAGTGATAAAAAACAGGACCCATAAAAATCGTTTGCGGTCTAATTAAACGATGTTCAGGCCGTTTGTGGCTTATAAAATGTGACCAGTATTCTATTTTGTCGCACCGTAATTAGTATAATGCGCACCCTTGATTAGCGGCTTCAATACACAAATCGTTAACAAGCTGGCAGGTGCTACTAAAGAGGAAGTGTTAATAATGAATCTGATAATGGGTCTGGTAGGGATGGCGACGCTCGTCCTGATTGCGGTGCTGTTCTCCAGCAACCGCAAGGCAATCAAAATTCGTACCGTAGGTGGCGCCTTTGCCATCCAGGCCGGTCTGGGGGCCTTCGTGCTCTACGTGCCGGTCGGTCGTGACATCCTGGTGGGCGTGTCCGACGCCGTCTCCAGCGTCATCGGTTATGGCCAGAACGGCATCGAATTCCTGTTCGGTGGTCTGGTTGGCAACAAGATGTTCGAAGTATTCGGTGGCGGTGGCTTCGTCTTCGCCTTCCGCGTCCTGCCCGTCATCATCTTCTTCTCTTCCCTGATCGCGGTACTCTACTACCTCGGCATCATGCAGTGGGTGATCAAGCTGCTGGGCGGCGGTCTGCAGAAGGTGCTGGGCACCTCTCGTACCGAATCCCTCTCCGCCACTGCCAACATCTTCGTCGGTCAGACCGAAGCCCCGCTGGTGGTACGTCCCTTCATCTCCAAGATGACCGACTCCGAGCTGTTTGCCGTCATGTGTGGTGGTCTGGCTTCCGTTGCCGGCTCCGTGCTGGCCGGTTACGCCTCCATGGGCGTCAAGATGGAATACCTGATCGCCGCCTCCTTCATGGCTGCCCCGGGTGGTCTGCTGTTCGCCAAGCTGCTGGTACCGGAAACCGAGACCCCGAGCTACGACGAGAACACCGCAGAAGGTGAGCTGGACGACAAGCCTGCCAACGTGATCGACGCTGCCGCCGCCGGTGCCTCCGCCGGTCTGCAACTGGCCCTGAACGTGGGTGCCATGCTGCTGGCCTTCATCGGCCTCATCGCCATGATCAACGGCATCTTCTCCGGTGTGGGCGGCTGGTTCGGTTACCCGCAACTCTCCCTGGAGCTGCTGCTGGGCTGGCTGTTCTCCCCGCTGGCCTTCCTGATCGGCGTGCCCTGGAGCGAAGCGGTCGTGGCCGGTTCCTTCATCGGTCAGAAGCTGGTGGTCAACGAGTTCGTGGCTTACCTGAACTTTGCCCCCTACCTGAAGGATGAAGTGCTGATCAACGGTGTGGCCATGTCCGAGCACACCAAGGCGATCATCTCCTTCGCCCTGTGCGGCTTCGCCAACCTGTCCTCCGTCGCCATCCTGCTGGGTGGTCTGGGCTCCATGGCACCGAACCGTCGCGGCACCATCGCCAAGTTCGGTCTGAAGGCCGTGCTGGCAGGTTCCCTGTCCAACCTGATGTCTGCGACCATCGCAGGCTTCTTCCTGGCGCTGTCCGGCATGTAACATCGCCTGACTGACAGGATAAAGACGAACGCCACAGCGATTTGCTGTGGCGTTCTCGTTTGGGGTGGTGACAACCGTTTTCCTGTCAAGACTAATAATAAAGTGAGTCAAATCGGAGGTTCTATGAATGAAGTGCTACTGGCTATGGCGGCCGGCTTTATCGTTGGGGTGTTGTTTTCTTTCCTCAAGTTGCCGATACCGGCGCCGCCCGTCCTCTCCGGCGTCATGGGGATCGTGGGGGTCTATCTGGGGGGCATTGCCTACTCTTGGATCCTGACCCGCTTCTTCTCTTAAGCGCCTTCCAGCGCTGGATTTGCCGGGTGTGAGGTACCTCTGAAATTGGCAAATCCGGCTTGCAAACACGGGGTATCTCGGCTGAAATAGGCGATGCCAGCAGGGTGCTGGCATTGACTAATGCCCGGTGAATCCGGGTGTTGGCGGTCAAATGGAATTGATTGGGAAGTCGGGTCTGCGTAGTCGGCCTTTCTCAAGTCTTCATGGAACCAAGTCCGCACTTTTGTAAGAAAGTGACAGGGCTCTTGCCTTATTTGCAGCCGTATTGCCTGTGCATTTGCGCTGCAATTCCATATCCCGTTGCTCCGGGAACGTCTCTGCCGACCCTTGGTGTTCGGTGAAGCCGATCGCGGGTGATGGGGCTTAACAAGACTTTGGAGACATAGCATGACTGATCTGAAAGTGGCCGCCCAACGCGCCCTGAACCTGATGGACCTGACCACCCTGAACGATGACGACACCGATCAGAAGGTGATCGACCTGTGCCACAAGGCCAAGTCTCCGGCTGGCCTGACCGCCGCCGTCTGCATCTATCCCCGTTTCATTCCCATCGCGCGCAAGACCCTGCGTGACATCGGCGCTGCCGACGTGCGCATCGCGACCGTGACCAACTTCCCCCACGGCAACGACGACATCGAGATCGCCGTGGCCGAGACCCGCGCCGCCGTGGCCTACGGTGCCGACGAGGTGGACGTGGTCTTCCCGTACCGCGCCTTCATGGCCGGCAATGAACAGGTCGGCTTCGATCTGGTCAAAGCATGTAAGGAAGCCTGCGGCGCCAAGGTACTGCTGAAAGTGATCATCGAGACCGGCGAGTTGAAGGAAGAGGCGCTGATCCGTCGCGCCTCCGAGATCTCCATCGACGCCGGTGCCGATTTCATCAAGACCTCCACCGGCAAGGTGCCGGTGAACGCGACCCCTGAAGCGGCCCGTATCATGATGGAAGTGATCAAGGCCAAGAACCCGAAAGTGGGCTTCAAGCCGGCCGGTGGCGTGAAAGACGCCGCCGTGGCGGGTCAGTACCTGGCCATGGCCGAAGAGATCCTGGGCAAGGACTGGGTATCCGCCCGCACCTTCCGCTTCGGCGCCTCCAGCCTGCTGGCCAGCCTGCTGGCGACCCTGGGGCATGGCGACAAGCCTGCCAATACCAGCGGTTACTAAGCGGCGGCAGGGGGCGGTGCGCCGCCCCCTTCCGGATCTGGTTCGGTCTGTGTTCGTGCACTGTGCACGGAGGGAATGAAAGATGTTTTTGCCTCAAGAAATTATTCGCAAGAAGCGCAACGGTGAAGCGCTCAGTACCCAAGAGATTCAATTCTTCGTTCAGGGCATTACCAACAACACCATCGGCGAGGGGCAGATAGCGGCCCTGGCCATGGCGGTCTACTTCAAGGACATGACCATGGATGAGCGGGTCGCCCTGACCTGCGCTATGCGCGACTCCGGCATGGTGCTGACCTGGGATCACCTCAACCTGGGCGGCCCCATCGTCGACAAGCACTCCACCGGCGGTGTGGGTGACGTCGTCTCCCTGATGCTGGGCCCCATGGTCGCTGCGTGCGGCGGTTTCGTGCCCATGATTTCCGGCCGTGGTCTCGGCCACACCGGCGGTACCCTCGACAAGCTGGACGCCATCCCCGGCTACCAGACCTCGGTCGACAACGACCGCTTCCTGAAAGTGGTGAAAGAGGCGGGTGTCGCCATCATCGGCCAGACCGGCGATCTCGCCCCGGCGGACAAGCGTATCTATGCGGTACGGGACATCACCGCCACCGTCGAGTCGATTGCCATGATCACCGGCTCCATCCTCTCCAAGAAGCTTGCCTCCGGGCTCGAAGCCCTGGTAATGGATGTGAAGGTGGGCTCCGGCGCCTTCATGCCGACCTTTGAAGCCTCCGAGGAACTGGCCAAGAGCATCGTCGCCGTGGCCAACGGTGCCGGCTGCCGTACTTCAGCACTCTTGACCGACATGAACCAGGTGCTGGCCTCCAGCGCCGGCAACGCGGTGGAAGTGCGCGAGGCGGTGCGCTACCTGACCGGTGAGTATCGCAACCCGCGCATCCACGAAGTGACCCTGGCCCTGTGCGCCGAGATGCTGATCTCCGCGGGGCTTGCGAGCGACGAGCAGGACGCCCGTGCCAAGCAGCAGGCGGTGCTCGACAACGGCAAGGCCGCCGAGATCTTCGGTCGCATGGTGACCGGCCTCGGTGGCCCGGCGGACTTCATGGAGCGTTATGACGCCTACCTGCCCAAAGCCGCCATCGTGCGCCCCATCTACGCGGCCCACAGCGGATTCGTCACCGCGATGGATACCCGTGAACTAGGCCTGGCGGTGGTCGCCATGGGGGGCGGTCGCCGCGCCGCCGCCGACAAACTCGATTATGCCGTCGGTCTGACCGACTTTATCCGCCTGGGTCAGAGCGTCGATGCTGACAAGCCGCTCGCCCTGATCCACGCTCAGACAGAAGCTCAATTTGCCGAGGCTGCCCGCATGGTGCAGGCTGCCGTGAAGATCGGCGACACCCGACCAGAGGCGCTGCCCGAGGTTTACCGTCGCATCGGTCTGGCTGATTTGTAACAAGGGGAAGTCCCATGAAACGTACCTTTATTCTGATGATGGACTCTTTCGGTATTGGTGCTGCCGCCGATGCCGACAAGTTCGGCGACGTGGGTGCCAATACCCTTGGCCATATCGCCAAGGCGTGCGCCGCCGGTGAGATCGAGGGCCGTGGCGCTCTCAACCTGCCAAACCTCAGCAAGCTGGGTCTGGGCCACGCGGGCGAACTCGCCAGCGGCACCTTCCCGGCCGGACTGAACAAGGATGTCGAGGTGATCGGTGCCTACGGCTTTGCCCAGGAGCTCTCCTCCGGCAAGGACACCCCGTCCGGTCACTGGGAGATTGCCGGCGTGCCCGTCTTGTTCGAGTGGGGTTACTTCCATGACCACCACAACAGCTTCCCGCAGGAGCTGCTGGATGCCATCGTCGAGAAGGCCGGTCTGCCCGGGTATCTGGGCAACTGCCACGCCTCCGGCACCCAGGTGCTGGACGATCTGGGCGAAGAGCACATGCGCACCGGCAAGCCGATCCTCTACACCTCTGCCGACTCCGTGTTCCAGATTGCTTGCCACGAAGAGACCTATGGCCTCGAGAAGCTCTATGAGCTGTGCCACATCGTGCGCGAGCTGCTGGAGCCCTACAACATCGGCCGCGTCATCGCGCGTCCGTTCGTGGGCAGCGGCAAGGGCAACTTCAAGCGCACCGGCAACCGCCACGACTACTCCGTGCTGCCGCCGGCACCGACCGTGCTGGACTACATGAAGGAAGCGGGTGGCCAGGTGGTCTCCATCGGCAAGATCGCCGACATCTATGCCCAGCAGGGCATCACCAAGCAGGTGAAGGGGACCGGTCTGACCGAGCTGTGGGACAGGACTCTGGAAGAGGTGAAAGCGGCCGGTGACCAGACCATCGTCTTCACCAACTTCGTGGATTTTGACTCCTCCTACGGTCACCGCCGTGATGTCAAGGGCTACGCCGATGCGCTGGAGTACTTCGACTCCCGCCTGCCGGAGCTGTTCGACCTGCTGCAGGATGGCGACGTGGTGGTGCTGACCGCCGACCACGGCTGTGACCCGACCTGGAGTGGTACCGACCACACCCGCGAATACATTCCGGTGCTGTTCTACGGCAAGCCGGTCAAGGCGGGCTCCGTCGGTCGTCGCGAGACCTTCGCCGACATCGGCCAGAGCATCGCGGCCTACCACGGCCTGCCCAAGCTGCAATACGGTACCAGCTTCCTGTGATGGTGACCCCGGGCCGGTTCGCCTGCCCGGGGTGCCACAGGGCCCCGGTTTCCTGTAATGTACCGCCGCCGCGCAGGCAGCGGACAATCCATAAAGACAATAAAACTCAACCTAGTGTGAAGGAATAAAGAGAATGGCAACTCCTCATATCAATGCGAAAGATGGCGCCTTTGCTGATACCGTGCTGATGCCGGGCGACCCCCTGCGTGCCAAGTACATCGCCGAAACCTTCCTGGAGAACGTCGAGCAGGTGTGCGACGTGCGCAACATGTTCGGTTTCACCGGCACCTACAAGGGTCGTCGCATCTCCGTCATGGGCCACGGCATGGGCATCCCGTCCTGCTCCATCTACGCAAAAGAGCTGATCACCGACTACGGCGTGAAGACCCTGATCCGCGTGGGCTCCTGCGGTGCCGTGCGTGAAGACGTGAAACTGCGTGACGTGGTGATCGGCATGGGTGCCTGCACCGACTCCAAAGTGAACCGTCTGCGCTTCAAGGACCACGACTTCGCCGCCATCGCCGACTTCGACCTGGTGGCCAATGCCGTTCAGGCCGCCAAGAACAAGGGCGTGGCCGTGCGCGTGGGCAACATCTTCTCCGCCGATCTGTTCTACACCCCGGACCCCTCCATGTTCGACGTCATGGAAAAATACGGCATCCTGGGTGTCGAGATGGAAGCCGCCGGTATCTATGGCGTGGCCGCCGAGTACGGTGCCAAGGCGCTGACTATCTGCACCGTCTCCGACCATATCCGTACTGGTGAGCAGACCACCTCCGAAGAGCGTCAGCTGACCTTCAACGACATGATCGAAATCGCGCTGGACTCCGTCCTGCTGGGTGACAACTGATCCCCCTCGCGCATAAAAAACGGCGGCCCTCGGGCCGCCGTTTTTTATGCGAAGCACGGTCAGAGATCGAGGGCGAAGCGCCCCTTGCCCGCCTGTTTGGCCTGGTACATGGCGGCATCGGCCCGGTGCAGCAGATCGTCGATGTGACAATACTGGCCCGAGTGGCAGAGGGCGCCCCCTATGCTGCCGGCAAGGGGCAGCCGATGACCGGCCACGTCCCCGGGAACCGCCATGGCCGCCAGCAGCTGCTCGCACAGGGCAGGCAGCTCCTGCGCGGGTTGGCGCAGGGCAGGCAGTATGATGGTGAACTCGTCACCTGCCAGGCGCGCCACCATGTCCCCCGGGCGCACCTCGGCACTCAGCACCTGGGCGAAGCGTTGCAACAGAGCATCGCCGACGTGGTGTCCCAGCCTGTCGTTGATCCCCTTGAAGCCGTCGAGATCGAGGAACAGCAGCCCCAGGGGTTCGGCATTCTGGCGCACCCGCTCCAGCTCCCGGGAGAGGCGCAGGGTGAAGGCGCGCCGGTTGGGCAGGCCGGTGAGGGGGTCGTGAGCCGCCTCGTGTTCCAGCTGGCTTTGCAGCGCCTTGAACTCGGTGATGTCGCTGCCGAGGATGTAGACCCCGGGCTCGTCGCCCCGGCTGGGGATCATGGTGATCCTGAGGTCACGCTGACCTATGGGCAGATCGAAGCGGCGCTCGAAACTCACCTGTTCACCGGACAGGGCCTTTGCCACATAGGCCATGGCCCTGCCGTGGGCCTCCTCGCCGATGACGTCCCGCACGCTCATTTCCCGCATCTGTTCGGTATCGAGCCCGAAGTAGCGGCAATAGGCCTGGTTGGCGAAGAGGTAACGCCCCTCGGGCGACACCATGCTGATGGTGACCGGCAGGCCATCGGTGATGGCCCGCAGTCGGGCACGGCCACGCTCGATCTCCGCGAGCACCTGGCGGCGGGCCGTGATGTCGTGCAAAAACAGGGCGATGCGCACCTTGCCGTCGAACTGGTAGCGCTCTGCGATCACCTCGACCGGGATGTGCCGGCCTGTGCGGGTGATGATGTCGCACTCCAGCCGCCGTGGCGGACTCTGCGGGTTGCCTGACAGGCTCAGCAGGGGGTGATCGGCGCCAAGCAGCCCTGAGAGGGAGCGGCCCAGCATCTCGTCGGCGTGCCAGCCGAGCAGGGTGGTGGAGGCCGGGTTCCAGCCTGTGATGATGAAATCGGCATCGAGCTCGAGGAAGGCATTGCTGGTGTGCTCCAGCATGTGCTGCAGACGGCGCTGCTCCTGCCACAGCTGCTGCTGCATGGCGCCGCGCTCGCGCATCTCCTGATGCAGCTGTTCCACCGTGCGGGAGAGCTCACTGGTCCGTGACTGCACCTGCTGCTCGAGTCCTTGCTGCAGCCGCACGAGTTCGGCTTCGGCCTGTTTGCGCTCGGTGAGGTCGGCAAACACGGCGATCATGTGGGGGGCCATGGTGCGGCTCTGGCAGAGGGTCACGCTGAGCTGGACCCAGCACTGGGTGCCATCGGCCCGGATCATCCGCTTCTCCAGCCGGTAATCCTGCCGTTGTCCCGCGATCAGGGCATCGAACAGGGGCTGCTCCCGTTGCAGATCTTCGGGATGGGTCATGGCGAGCCAGGTCCGGCTCAGCATCTCGTGCTCGCTGTAACCGAGCAGCCGCTCCAGCCCCGGGTTGGCTCTCAGCCATTTCCCCTCGAGGGAGGAGAGGGCCATGCCCACCGACGACTGGTTGAAGGTGAGGGTGAAGAGATGCTCCTTGTCTTCCAGCACCTGGTTGAGGGTACGCACCTGGTGGCGCCGCTCCAGATCGTGCAGGGTGTTCTCCACCAGGCGGCCGAAGTCGTCGAGATCCCGGCAGGCATCTTCGTCGAGATGGCGTGGCACATGGTCCACCAGGCAGAGGGTGCCGAGCACCACGCCATCCAGCGCCCGCAGGGGCCGACCGGCGTAGAAGACCACGCCGGGATCATCGGTCACCAGCGGATTGTCGGCAAAGCGGAGATCCCGTCTGGCATCCGGTACCTGCATGATGTCGGGGCGCAAAATGGCATGACCGCAGAAGGAGTGCTCCCGGTTGATCTCGCACATATCGACCCCGGTGCGGGCGAGAAACCACTGCCTGTTCACGTCGGTCAGGGAGACCATGGCGATGGGGAGTGCGAAATGGCGGGTGATGAGCCGGGTGAGGCGATCAAGCTGATCGATGGGCTCGTGGTCGAGCAGGCCGAGGATGCGCAGTCGTTCCAGTCGACTGTGTTCATCCAGCGGCAAGGGGGGGGCAATCATGTGGCTCTCCTGCCAGTGATCTTGCCAGTGTTATATACAAGCCGGAGGATGTGATCCACTCCCGCTTATTGCGGAGCGGCGGGTTTGCTCTGTTTCTTGTGCTTGCGCACCCGCATGTAGTTGCGACGCACCCCGTAGGAGATGAGCAGGCCGGCCAGCAGCATCACCAGCAGCATCAGGCGCTGTTTCTCCTGGTTGACCTTGAGATGGGTATCCTGTGCGGCCAGCAGTTTCTGCTCTTCCAGGGTGATCCTCAGATAGCCCAGGGTCAGGTTTTCGTCCTGGATCTCCTTGACGAACTGGATGCGCCCCTTGCCCTGCTCCGGCAGGGATTTGTTGTCGCTGCCGATGGGCAGCAGGCTGTCCAGCGGCAGGGCGTTGTCCGACTGGGCGAGGGGAATACCGCGGGCGTCATAGAGGGTGACATCCAGAATGTCAGGCTCGGCGGCCAGATCCTGCGCCAGTCTCTCCAGCTCGCTCTCCTTGTCCTCCTTGATCCAGCGGCGCATGTCCCGGGCGGCATAGGCGACCAGCGCCTGTGCCCTGTCCCGTGCCGCCGCGTGCAGGGCGGCCTGGCTCTCTCCCTGCATGTGGATGAGCAGCACCAGCACCCAGAGACCGAGCAGGACTCCCGCCGCCAGGCTGACAACACGTTTGATGGGAAGATGACGCACAGAACCGGGCCTCTGGTAATGGATGAGCGGGGCTGGCTGGTGCCCCGGTGCCGCGAAGCGGGAAACAGGGTGGTCTGTTTCCATGTCTGCCCGCACCGCAGGCGGGATCTTGGCGCTTGCCTGTACAAAAAGCAATACGCTACTCTGGGCCCGCATGATGAACCCCATGATTTCCAAGGAAGGCGTCTCTCTTATGTTGTTGTCCCTACTTCCCCGCTCCCTGCACGACTGGTCCGGGGCCCTGAGCTGTGCCCCCTGCTGGCAGCTCACCAACGAAGTCCTGCTGCCCGCGGCCAACGCCCATGACAGCGCCTGGATTGTTCTGTTTGGCAAGGGGCTGGAGGCCGGTCATCTGGCCCGCCTGGCCCAGCAGCTGGATGCCCTGGGGCTCGAGGCCAGCCTCTATCCCGCAGGGGAGCAGGCCGATATTCCGCTGCTGCTGCTTGGCACCAACCGTTTCTCCCCCGAGCTGGTGCAGGTGCTCAAAGCCCAGGAGTGGGACATCGACCTGTGTCATCTGGCCGCCCTGCCTACCCTGAGTGAGCCCGGTCTGCTGGTGATGGACATGGATTCCACCGCGATCAGGATAGAGTGCATCGACGAAATCGCGCGGCTGGCCGGGGTCGGTGAGCAGGTGGCGGCCGTTACCGCGGCGGCCATGCAGGGCAAGCTGGAGTTTGCCGACAGTCTGCGTGCCCGGGTGGCGCTGCTGGAAGGGGCGCCGGTCACCATCCTCGACGAGGTGGCGGCCGACATGCCCTGGATGCCGGGCCTGCCACTCATGGTCGAAACCCTCAAGCAGGCTGGCTGGAAGGTGGCGATCGCCTCCGGTGGCTTCACCCGCTTTGCCGGCGAGTTGCAGCGTGCCCTGGGTCTGGATGCCATTTTCGCCAACGAGCTGGCGATGGAAGGGGGCTTGCTGACCGGCAAGGTGAGCGGCCCCATCGTCGATGCCGCAGCCAAGGCCGAGGCACTGCAACAGCTGGCCTCGGAGTACGGGGTGGCTGCATCCCAGACGGTCGCGGTCGGCGATGGTGCCAACGATCTCAAGATGATGGGGGTGGCGGGGCTGGGCATTGCCATTCATGCCAAACCCCTGGTACGTGCCCAGGCGGCGGCGACCCTCAATCACCACGATCTGGAAGGGGTGCTCTGCCTGCTCGGCGCCCTGGCCTGTCGCGACCGACGCTGGTGCTGATCCCGCTCAAGGAGGAGTCGATCACGAGATGGAACTGTTACAGCAATCCCTGTTTGTCCCCTGCGGTGAGCATCGACTCCATGTGCGCCATATCCAGCCCGGTGTCGCGGTGCATGCCGACCCCATCCTGATGGTGCACGGGGCCATCGAGAACGGCCGCATCTTCTACACCGAATCGGGCAAGGGGCTGGCCTGCTTTCTGGCTCGCCACGGGTATCAGGTCTATGTGGCGGATCTGCGTGGTCGGGGCCTGAGCACTCCGACCATCGCCGAGCGGGCCGGCCACGGTCAGCATGAGCTGATCACCGAGGATCTGCCCGCACTGCAGCGCTGGGTATCGGCCCGCCATGCCGGTGCCCGGGTGCACTGGATGGCCCACTCCTGGGGCGGCGTCATCATGGCCTCGACCCTGGTGCGCTTCCCCGAGCTGGCGGAGCAGGTTGCCAGCCTGGTGTTCTTCGGCACCAAGCGGGGGGTCTCGGTGCAGAACCCGGAGCGCTGGTTGAAGGTGGATCTGATTTGGAACCGGCTCGCCCCCTGGCTGGCGCGCCGCCGGGGATTTCTGGCCGCCCGCCGGTTGAAGATAGGGGCCGATGATGAGCCCCTGCGCTACCTGCAGGAGACCATCCCCTGGGTCAAGTGCGGGCCCTGGCAGGATCCCTTTGATGGTTTCGCCTATGACGAGGCGGCGAGCCGGGTCAACTGGCCCCCGCTCTGGATGATCTCCGCCAAGGCGGACAAGGTACTTGGCCACCCCGTCGACGTGCGTCGCTTCAGCGACGAGATGGGCTCGGCCGCCCGCCACACCCGCCTTGGGCGGGACAACGGCAACCGGCTCGATTACGACCACATCAACATGCTGACGGCGCCCCAGGCACAGGAGGATCACTTCCCCGACATCCTCGCCTGGCTGCGCAACCCCCAGGCTGCCTGATAGACAAAAAACGGGCACTTGCGTGCCCGTTTTTGTTGTCTCCCGGCCCTGCTGGCTAGCGGGGCCCGGATGGTATGCCAAGGCGGAACAGGGTCGCCTCGGTGGTATCGGTCAGTTCACCCACGCCCACGACACTCCAGAGCTCCTCTTCCAGCTTCTTGGCCTTGTGAATGGCGAACTTGGCGATGTAGTCCAGTTCACCCGCGATGAAACTGGTGTCCGGGCGGCCGGTGCGCGAAATGCCCACCAGTACTGAATAGAATTCTCCCTGTTGCCGAGCCAGCTCGATGAAGCGGCGCTTTTGATCCGGTGAGCTGAAGCTGCTGGCCAGGTGGCTGCGAAACAGGGGTGTTCCCCCCTGGGAGTGGAGGGCGGCGATGTAGACCTCCTCCTCTTCCGGCTTGTCTTCCCGCTCGATGGCGCGCAGGGGATTGAGCAGCAGGGCCTTGAGCAGCGCCCCCTGGAACAGGGGATACAGGTTCAACTGCTGATCCTGCTCGGCACAGATGCGCAGCAGACGGGAAAGGCTGCGTGGTTGTGGCGAGAGGCCGGCCGCGGCCAGTTTCGGGGCGGCCTTGAGTTTGTTCACATAGACGGGGGTGTTGAACAGGTGGTGGGTGTAGAGGTTGCGCAGCGCCCTGGCCATGCCGCGATAGCGATTGAACTCCCGGGTGGTCTTGAGCTTGTTCTGGTTGCTTTCGATCAGCAGGCTGAAGAACTGGTGGCCGGTATGGCGCTCGGCCGTCCCCTCGATGCACAGATGCAGCACGGTTCTGCTCAGGTTGAGGCTGACCAGCCGATAGGGCAGGCGTTGCAGGTCCATGTTCCTGGCGAGCTCCTGCAAGCGGGGCAGAGCCACCGTGATGATGTCTCCCTTCTCCCCGTCGAACGGCTCCTCCAGCTCGATTTGCATGCCGTGGGCCGAGATGTCTCGGGTCCAGCCGACCCAGGATCGCTCCTTGTGATGCAAGACGATGGCCGTCTTGTGCATGTAGCGCGCCTCCTTGCGCAGTTGCACATAGTGCAGCGTCTCTATCTCGAAGGGGGCGGCATGGATGTCATGGCCAAAGCGCTGCAAGGCGTTGGCGTTGAGCGGATCCTGACCCGTCTCTCGCTGGAACTCGTCGCGCTGGTTGTCCAGGTTGATCTCCTGCAGCATGCCCACGTATCCGAGCTGGGCCAGGCGCTCGCGCAGCAGCCTGTCCTGCAACGGGCTCGCCCCGCCCTGGGGGTTGTCGAGGTCGGCCTCCCGCAGGGTGCAGGCTTCCATGCTGAACTTGTATACCCGCCAGCTGGGGCGGCGGGCGCCGATCAGGAAGAAGAGCGCGGTCAGTCCGCTCTGTTCCAGCTCCTCCCGGGTCGCGGAGAAGAAGTAGAGGTGGCTGCGTACCGCATGGGTAAAGCTGTAGATCAGCGTCTCGCGCAGCCCCTCTTTGCCTGGAAGCAACGAGGGCATGCGGGCCGCAGTGAAGAGGCTGGCGAGCATGTCGCGGTTCTTGGCGTCGCGCCAGTATTCGAGAATGTGCTGGTTGTTCTCGGTGCGCAGGGCGATCTCGAGGGCGGGGATGCTGCCCTTGCCGAAATAGAGGGGCATGCCGGTCATGCGCGGCAGATAGAACTGCTCATACCCCTTGATGACGGCGGCGGAGAGCAGGTAGTCGACGCTGACGCGATAGCGGCTGCGGTTGCGCTCGATGAAGTCGCGCAGGAACTCGTCAAACACCGGATGCTCGCCGTTCTTGAGCAGCCTGAGCCAGAATTTGTCCTCTTTTCTCTCCTCCCCCAGGATCTGGTAGCTGACCGGGTCACGCAGCAGGGGATGGGGATGATCGCGTTCCAGTCCGGTGAAGAAGACGGCTATCAGGTCGCCTGTCTGGTAGTCGGGCAGATAGGGCACGGATACCCGGATGCCGCCGAGGGAGATGTCGGAGCTCTTGGCGAGGAGCTTCTCGCCGTTGGCGAGCTGGAGCACCATGGGAGAGCTGAAGTGCATGCGCTCTTCCTGTCGCCCGTAATGGCTGGCGAAGGGGATGGCACTGACATCGAACGGACGAAACGGGCTGATGGGCAGTGCCAGATTGTCGCTGCGCCCCTGGTTGAGTTTGTACCAGGCTTGCAGCGCCTCGTAGACCCCCAGGGTGTAGCTGTCCCGGTATAGGTAGCACTGGGATTGAAACAGCTCGATGGCCTCGGCGGGCATGAAGTGGGTCACCCCGTCGAACTCATGCACCTGACAGAGGGCGCCCAGCTCGTTGCGCATGTCGATGACGCGCCGGCAGGGGGTGCACTTGCGCTTGAGTTCCATCTTCAGCAGGAACCGGCTGTTGGTATTTTCGTTCTGGGTCAGACGGTTGAAGATTTCGTCGAAGTCCTTTTCCCGGAGCAGGGGGACAAGTTGTTCTATCAGATGTAGTGGTTGTTCTGAATCCATGTATTCCTGCCGCGGAAAGTCACTTTTCCGATTCTGGGTTTGATCTGCCGGTCGCAAACAAGTATATCAAGCAGGAATTCATCCTGTCCCCGAGTTATCCATGGCCAAAAACAAAACCGCCTATGTTTGTTCCGAATGTGGAGCCGACTTCACCCGCTGGCAAGGTCAGTGCAGCGAGTGCAAGGAGTGGAACACCATCACCGAGGTGCGACTGGGGGTGACGACACCCGGCAAGAGCGCTCGCTATACCGGTTATGCGGGCGCCGTCGGCAGCCAGGTGCAGACCCTCGCGGAGATCGCTACCACGGAGATCCCCCGTTTCAGCTCGGGCTTCAAGGAGCTGGACCGCGTACTCGGTGGCGGTGTGGTCCCCGGTTCGGCCATTCTCATCGGCGGCAACCCCGGGGCCGGCAAGTCGACCCTGTTGCTGCAGACCATGTGCGGCCTGGCGCAGCGCATGAAGACCCTCTATGTGACCGGTGAGGAGTCACTGCAACAGGTGGCGATGCGGGCCGGTCGGCTGGGTCTGCCCACGGACAAGCTGCGCATGTTGTCCGAGACCAGCGTCGAGCAGATTTGTCTCATCGCCCAGCAGGAGCAGCCTCAGATCATGGTCATCGACTCCATCCAGGTGATGCACGTGGCGGATGTGCAGTCCGCGCCGGGTTCCGTCTCCCAGGTGCGGGAGTCGGCGGCGCTGTTGACACGCTATGCCAAGCAGAATCATGTGGCCATCTTCATGGTGGGCCACGTCACCAAGGACGGCACCCTGGCGGGTCCCAAGGTGCTGGAGCACTGCATCGACTGCTCCGTGCTGCTGGATGGCGGGCACGACTCGCGTTTTCGCACCCTGCGCTCCCACAAGAACCGCTTCGGTGCGGTCAACGAACTGGGGGTCTTCGCCATGACCGGGCAGGGAATGAAGGAGGTGAGCAACCCTTCCGCGATTTTCCTCAGCCGCGGGGAGGAGCAGGCGCCGGGCTCCATCGTCATGGTGATCTGGGAAGGCACGCGCCCCCTGCTGGTGGAGTTGCAGGCGCTGGTGGATTACTCCCAGCTCTCCAATCCGCGCCGGGTGGCGGTGGGGATGGATCACAACCGTCTCGCCATGCTGCTGGCGGTGCTGCATCGTCACGGCGGGTTGCAGATGGCGGATCAGGATGTGTTCATCAACGTGGTGGGTGGCGTCAAAGTCGAGGAGACCAGCGCGGATCTGGCGCTGCTGCTGGCCATGGTGTCGAGCTTCCGGGATCAGGCCCTGCCCAAGGATCTGGTAGTCTTTGGCGAGGTGGGACTCTCCGGCGAGATACGGCCCGTGCCCTCGGGTCAGGAGCGACTGCAGGAGGCGGCCAAGCACGGTTTCCGCCGAGCCATTGTCCCGCATGCCAATGCGCCCAAACATCCCATCGAGGGGATGGAGGTGGTGCCGGTGAAGAAACTCTCCGATGCCCTCGAGGCCCTGTAACCGACCATGAAAAAGGAGCGTATGGACGCTCCTTTGTTTTTCTGCCCGCCCGCTCAGGATTCGGGGGGGACGTGGTCTCGGTGCTCTTGCAGCAACTGCTCTAGCTCGCGATGGAGTAGTTGCTCCTCTCCGATGTTCAGCTCGATCATCCGTTTGAGGTGAGTGGCGCTGTCGATGTCGATGTGGTGGCAGTAAAACCCCAGCTTTTTGCTGGCTTCGTGGGTCAGCTCGACCTGCATCTTGATCTCGATGTCGCTGCCCCCGAGCACGAAGCAGATTTCGTACTCCTTGTCCTCGCTGGCGACCCAATCCTCGGGTCTGAGCAGCAGGGCTCCCTGCAGGGAGACGTCGACCAGCTGGGTGCGCCACTGGTGTTCACCCTGGGTGAGCTTGGCGGCGGTCAAATAGAAAATCCGAGTAAAGTGGCGGCGCTCGGCCATGGTCGTCTCCGGTCTGCGTGCGAGCAAGATGCTCATCCTTCATGTTGCAGAGTGTAATCCAGCTGGCACGCCAGGATATTGAACTGGCTCCGATATTGAATATCAGACCTGCTGATGGCTGAGGGATTCCACCACCTGCAGCGCCTTGACCAGCCGATCCTCCTGTTTGAACCTGTCTTCCAGCACGGGGCCGAGTTGGTTCAGATCCTCGTCCAGTTGCAGCAACTGGGCTTCGTCGGCGTTGCTGTACTTGTCGTTGAACTCCAGCGCGAATTCGGTACAGGCACGGATATGGGGGTAGATGCGCTTGGCCAGCTCCAGTTTGTCGCCGCTGGCTTGCTCAAAGGCGGTGACGACGTGGTTGTAGATCTCGAAATGGCCTGCGCTGACATAATCGACCAGTTGTTCGCAAAAACGTTGCAGTTCTACATGGCCTGGGAGGGTGCGTTGCTTGCACTTGGCGGGCATGAGGCCTGCCAGTCGCATGTACTCGACCAGCAACGCCTGTCTGGCATCCAGCCAGTCATCTATTGCTCTATGCTTGCCTGCCAGTGCGCGCTTGGTTTTTTCCAGTTCAGTTAACATAGTCCCTCCATGGGCATGGCATGCGGCACTCGGGTCGCACGCCTCCGGTCATTCTCATCGACTGACGACACTCCTATAACTAGGGAAAATCCAGTTGACCGTCAATAGGAGTGTAGGGATATTGTTACATCAGGCGGGGATTTGCATGCCTCTCCCCACCGGTACTTCGCATCCTGTCGCCCATCCAGGGGACGAGGGGGCGATATATGTGACTATTTCCGCAGATCTTGATGAAAACCCCAGCATTCAAGCCAATCCGGCTGATAAAGCCTTTGCCTGAGTGTTTTTTTTTGAATAGAGTGGCCCGGTGCTAAATGCCCGATCATAAAGGAAATGTTATGAACAAAGCTCAACTTGTCGATGCAATTGCCGCCAAAGCAGACCTGAGCAAAGCTCAGGCCAAAGTCGCTCTGGAAGAGATCATCAATGGTATTACCCAGAGCCTGAAAGAGGGCGATGCCGTTCAGTTGGTGGGTTTTGGTACCTTCAAGGTCAACCATCGCGCGGGCCGTACCGGTCGCAACCCGCAAACCGGTAAAGAGATCCAGATTGCAGCTGCCAATGTGCCGTCCTTCGTGGCTGGCAAGGCGCTGAAAGACGCCGTCAAATAAGGTCGTCTTGTAATCAAATGAAACCCGGCTTGTGCCGGGTTTTTTCTTGCCATCTTCGTCAAAATTTGTTTCAGATACACTCAGGATATGGCATGCGCTGTAGCGAGGTGGATATGGAACAGAAAAATGCCATTCGGCAGGTAGCCGTCCCCTGGGCTCCCTCTCGTCAACTCCCTCCCGGCCTGGTCGTTGCCGAACTGCATCAGGATATCTGGAGCGACACCCTGACCGTCATGCTGGGGCGCGCTCGCAGCATCGATCTGCCTCCGTTGCCCCTGTGCCGGGTGAGTTTTCGCCACATCTTCGCGGTGCGGGTGATGGAGGACTGCGATCTGGCGGAGGGGCGTGACAGCCACGTCATCGAGGAGCAGATCCAGCTCATCACCCCGTCCCGTTTCGCCAGCTGGTTCCATCAGGAATCCGATGGGCTGCACCTGGATGAAGATTTGCAGCACTACCGCATCTCGACCTGGGATTACTGCGCCGATGTGCTGACCTCTTCTCCCCCTGAACTCCAGTTCATGGTTCAGGAGGAGTAAGCCAGACTGTCGGGTCGCCTCCGTGGTGACAAAAAAGCCGGCGCAGGGGCGCCGGCTTTTTCTTGTTCGGGAGCGTGGGGCGCTTAGCTCAGGATCTGGTCCCGGTGCAGCCCCAGCACGATCAGCAGCCCGATGAAATAGAAGGCGCTGAGCTTGATGCCGAGAATGGTGAGCAGGCCGGCGCACAGACGCACCAGGGCCTTGTGCAGCCAGGATCCGGTGAAGCGGTACATGATCACTCCACCGCGTCGGCCGGCGCGAACTCCGGCACCTTGGCCATGGCGTCCAGCACCACTTGAATGTCGGCCCCCGGCTTGCAGGCATTCTCGCTCAGATGGCGACGCCAGGCGCGCGCCCCCTGCATGTTCTGGAACAACCCCAGCATGTGGCGGGTCATGTGGGAGAGGTAGTTGCCCTTGGCCAGCTCTTGTTCGATATAAGGCAGCATCATCCGCACCACCTCGTGGCGGCTTGGCACGGCACGGTTCTCGCCGAACACCAGATTGTCCACCTGGGCCAGAATGTAGGGGTTCTGGTAGGCTTCGCGGCCCATCATGACCCCGTTGAGGTGCTGCAGATGTTCAAGAGTCTGCTCCAGACTGGTCACCCCGCCGTTGATGGCAATGGTCAGATCCGGGTAATCCTGCTTGACCCGGTAGACGCGAGGATAATCGAGGGGCGGGATCTCGCGGTTCTCTTTCGGGCTCAGGCCGCTCAGCCAGGCCTTGCGGGCATGGACGATGAAGGTATCGCAACCGGCGTCCCTTACCTGCTCGATGAAGGCCTGCAAGAACTCGTGGGAGTCTTGATCGTCGATGCCGATACGGGTCTTCACGGTGACCGGAATGTTGACCACGTCGCGCATCGCCTTGACGCAATCGGCCACCAGTGCGGGTTCACCCATGAGGCATGCGCCGAAGCGGCCGTTTTGCACCCGATCGGAGGGGCAGCCGACGTTGAGGTTGATCTCGTCATAGCCGCGCTCCTCGGCGAGCCTGGCGCAGCGGGCCAGGTCTGCCGGGTTGCTGCCACCCAGTTGCAGGGCGAGAGGGTGTTCCTGCTCGCTGTAGCCCAGATAGTCGCCCTTGCCGTGGATGATGGCGCCCGTGGTCACCATCTCGGTATAGAGCAGGGTCTGGCGGGTCATCAGACGGTGGAAATAACGGCAATGCCGATCGGTCCAGTCCAGCATGGGGGCGATGGAAAAGCGCTGCGCCTGCATAAAAATCATCCGGGTTGGCCAAACAAGGGGCGGGATTCTATCACAACGTGAGACAGCCCCAGAAAATGAATTTTGTCGCCGCGCACTGGGGGCCCTGTGATAGTATCCGGCTAATTGACAGGGTATCTGCGTGAACATGAATCAAGACCAACTTCTACAACGAGCGGAACGCCTCTGCGAGCAGCGCGGGATCCGTTTCACCCCGACACGGCGCCAGGTGCTCCGGCTGCTTGCCGCCCACGGCAATGCCATCAGTGCCTATGATTTGCTGGCCCAGTTGCAGCAGACCGAGGCTCATGCCAAACCACCTACCGTCTATCGGGCGCTCGACTTCCTGCTCGAACAGGGCTTTGCCCACAAGGTGGAGTCGCTCAACGCCTTCATCTTCTGCTGCCACTTCGACCATGCCCACCCGATGCAACTGCTGATCTGCGATCGTTGCGGTGAGGTAGTGGAGCTGCACGATCCCGCCATCGACGGCGCCTTTTCCGAGCAGGCTCATCAGCATGGTTTTACTATTACCAACAAGACCATAGAAGCCCATGGTCAATGTGCCCGCTGTTCCGCTACCGTAGGAAGTCAAGATGAAGGCTGATTTTGTAAACCCGTTCCTGCTCTCCCTGCTCAACGTGCTCTCCACCATGGCACAGCTGGAACTCAAACCGGGCGCGCCCAAGCGCAAGACGGACGAGCTGGCTCGGGGAGATGTCTCCGGCCTGATTGGCATGGTGGGTCCGCAGACCCGGGGTTCCCTCTCAATCAGCTTCGAGAAGGGGCTGGCATTGGAGATCATGCGTCGCATGCTGGGGGAGGCGCCGGCCACCATCAACGAGGAAGTGACCGACATGGTGGGCGAGATCACCAACATGGTGACGGGCGGCGCCAAACGCATGCTGGGGGAGAAGGGCTATGAGTTCGACATGGCGACCCCGGTCATCGTCTCCGGTCCCAATCACACCATTACTCACCGGGCCGACGGCGCCAAGATCATGATGCCGTTCGAATCGGAGTATGGCCGTGCCACCATCGAGATCTGCTTCGAGTAATCGCCATGTGGAAGATGCTGAAATGGAGTGTCATCGGTGGGGTGGTGCTGCTTATCCTGTCGGATATCGAGATCAGCACCTCTCTCTACAAGTACGAAGACAACCGCGTGGAGATCAACTTCCCGCGCTGGCAGGCTGACCAGCCCTGGTGCACCCTGCGCTGGCATGCGGGCCGGTTTGAGCATCACTGGTACGGTCTTGCAGGCAAACCCAAGCCAGCAACCGTCCTCTGAGGAGCGCTCTCCACAACGGATGAACCAGATTGCACCAACAAAAAAGAGGCCAGCAAATGCTGGCCTCTTTCATTTGGTCAAGATCTGTTATCAGGCCGCTTCTGCAGCCAGCTTGCCATTGCCACGCACCATGACACCGAGGCCACAGGCCAGCAGGGTCGGCAGCAACCAGGCCAGGCCTTTGTCAAACAGCGGCAGGAAGGCGAAAGCATCCATCTTCATGCCGGCGGCGCCCAGGCCGTCCAGGCAGCCGAACAGGAAGGCGACCAGCAGCACGGAGCGGAACACCAGGCGGGGGCGACCGAAGTAACCCTTCAGGAAGGTGACCAGTACCAGCGCCACGGCAACCGGGTAGATGGCGACCAGCACCGGAATGGAGAGGCTGATGAGCTGGCTCAGGCCCACGTTGGCCACGACGCCGCAGATGACACCCAGCAGCACGACCAGCTTCTTGTAGCTCATGCCGGTCAGGTTGTGGAAGAAGTCGGAGCAGGCGGAGATGAGGCCGACGGCCGTGGTGAAGCAGGCCAGGGTGATGATGGCTGCCAGGATGAACTGACCCGGTTGGCCGAACAGACTCAGTACGTAGGCGTTGACGATGGCACCGCCGTTGCTCACGTCTGTGGCGACGCCGGCAGCGGTGTTGCCCAGCTGGAACAGGGAGACATAGACAACGGAGAGACCGATGGCGGAGATGATGCCCGCGATGGCCAGGTACTTGAACTGGCTCTGGTAGTCATGGATGCCTTTCTGGCGCAGCAGGTCGACGATCAGGGCGCCGAACATCAGGGACGCCAGGGTGTCCATGGTGTTGTAGCCTTCCAGAATGCCCTTCACGAAGGGGGTGCTCTGGTAGTCACCGGATGCGGCAGGCATGCTTCCTTGCGGTGCGACGAAGACACCGATGGCCAGGGTCAGCAGCAGCAGCATCAGCAGCGGGGTCAGGTACTTGCCGATGGCATCCATCAGCTTGCCCTGGTTGAGGGAGACCAGGATGGCCACGCCGAAGAACAGTACTGTGTAGGCAGCCAGACCGGATGGTCCCATGTCGCCAAGGAAGGGCTTGAGGCCCATCTCGTAGGCCACCAGGCCGGTACGGGGGGCGGCGAAGGCCGGGCCGATGATGATGTAGATGGCGACGGCCAGTGCGGTGGCCACGCCGGCCGGCAGCAGCTTGGTCATGCCGGCCCAGCCGTTGCCAGCCTTGGCGACGGCGATGATGGTGATGAGGGGCAGGCCCACGGCGGTGACCAGGAAGCCCAGCATGGCCAGGGAGAGGTGCTCACCCGCCATGAAGCCGGCCAGGGGCGGGAAGATGATGTTGCCTGCGCCCAGATAGAACGCAAAGGTCATGAAGCCCAATCCGAGTACATCGGACAATGTGAGTGATTTCGTCAAGTTCAACCTCGTCTGTCTTGTAAACTATTGCTTGTTATAGTTTTTTATTTGTCAGTGACCGGCACTTTCCGGGGGTAAAAAAAAGAGCCCCGCTGGTTTTTTCATCGCGACCAGTGGTTTGAACTGGTCTTGAGCGGGCGCTCATTTAGCAGTCAGCATAATGATGTGAAAAAATAGTTCAAGGCAAAATTTACATCTTCAAATAGAAGGGGCTGGTTAGTTGGATATATCTGTCGGAATAGCCTCCTGTGGCAGAATGGATCACAATTTCACCCCTCTCGCACTTGTTTAATCCTCTGCCAAGCAGCAATAAAACACGATTTGCCTCTTTCCCCTCTCTGGTAGTAACAGCCAGATAACAACGTTCATACAGATCATAACTCGACGAAATGCATAAAATTTCATCCGCCATCGCCGTGGGCAGCACCAGGGCCAGTTGCCCGGTACGGCTCAGCAGGCGATCGCTGGCGGCCAGCAATCCCCTGGGGTCAAGCCCCCCGGTATGACGGGCCAGAGCCCTGGCCGGATCGCGGAGTGTCTGGCCTGCCGGGAAATAGGGCGGGTTGGAGACGATGAGATCGTAAGGGGGGGCGAGGTGATCCTGAATGGCGCTCTCTATGATGGTGACCCGCTCACGCCAGGGGGAGGCCGCCACATTTTCCTGGGCCTGCATGGCTGCATCCTTATCCAGCTCCACCCCGTCTATGTGGCAGTCGTTCGTGCTGCGCTGGGCCAGCATCAGGGCGATGAGGCCGCTGCCGGTGCCGATGTCCAGCACCCGGCGGGCGCTGTCGACCGGCGCCCAGGCTCCCAGCAGAATGCCGTCCGTACCGACCTTCATGGCGCAGCGGTCGTGATCGATGTGAAATTGCTTGAACGTGAAACCGTTGTTGCGCCCCATTCGGCCCTCCTCCTGTGCCTGCCCGCGGAAAATGGCCGGCGATTATAGCGGCTAAGCCACAGTCACCATAGGAGCCGGCGGCATAATCGCCTATAATCTGCCGCTTCCTTAATGACCGAGTATTGCCATGAGCCAGTCCTTTGATGATTTCGACCTGAATCCAGCCCTCAGTCGGGCCTTGGCCGAGATGGGATTCACCCGCCCCACCACCATCCAGCAGATGGTGCTGGAGCCAGCCCTGGACGGCCGCGATATTCTGGCTTCTGCGCCGACCGGAACCGGCAAGACCGCCGCCTTCCTGCTGCCCGCGATGCAGCACCTGCTGGACTTCCCGCGTCGCAAGCCGGGTCCGTGCCGCATGCTGATCCTGACTCCGACCCGCGAGCTCGCGCTGCAGGTGAGTGCTCACGCCAAGGCCCTGGCGGTGCACACCCATCTCAGCATCGAGACCATCATCGGTGGTGTCAGCCATGAAGAGCAGCTGCCTGCCCTGACCAAGACCACCGACATCGTGGTGGCCACCCCTGGCCGTCTGCTCGAGTACATCGAGAAAGAGGAGTTCGAGAGCCACGACATCGAGGTGCTGGTGCTGGATGAAGCGGACCGGATGCTGGACATGGGCTTCATCAAGGACGTGAACCGCATCGTGGAAGAGGCGCGCTACCGCAAGCACACCATGCTCTTCTCCGCCACGCTGGAAGGGGCCGGCCTCGAGAAGTTTGCGAGCGAGATCCTCAAAGACCCGGTTGAGCTGCACGCCGAGCCGCCCCGCAGCGAGCGCCGCCCCATCACCCAGTGGATCCACCTGGCCGATGATGCCGCCCACAAGCTGGCTCTGCTGGTGCACATCCTGAAAAACCCGGAGACCCAGAAGGCCATCATCTTCGTCAAGACCCGTGAGCGACTGGCGGAGCTTTCCGGCCAGTTGCAGGCGGCAGGCGTGCCCTGCGCCTGGATCCGTGGCGAGATGGAGCAGGCCAAGCGCATCGAGTCTATCCGCAAGTTCCACGAAGGGGAGGTGCCCTTCCTCATCGCCACCGACGTGGCCGCCCGCGGTATCGACCTGCCGAACGTCAGCCATGTCATCAACTACGACATGCCCTACGGCGCGGATGTCTATGTGCACCGGATCGGTCGTACCGGTCGAGCCGGCAACCGTGGCTGCGCCATCAGCCTGGTGGAAGCTCACGACATGGCCATGGTCGCCAAGATCGAACGCTACACAGAGGAGCGCCTCAAGCGCCGGGTGATCGATGAGCTGCGCCCCAGACACAAGGAAGCGCGGGTGCCGGTGAAGAAGAAAAAACCGAAGGATGCCAAGAAGTCGGCAAAGAAGAAAAAGAAGTAATGCCCCCGAGCACAGTTGAAACGGCCATCCCAGGATGGCCGTTTTGCTGTCTGCTGCCTGGGGGAGTGGCCTGAGAGAGGCGCAGAAAAAAGCCGACGCAAGGACGTCGGCCAACAAAAAGTGCTTACAACAGAGGATTCACAGAGTCAGACCCGAGGATCTCCGACTTGGTTCCCTTGAATGTGTAATTAATTTTCAGCGCGCTTGAACATCAGGGTATTGGCGTCGGACTCTTCCGGTACGAAGTAGTAGCCGTCGGCATTGAAACCGGTCAGCTGTTCCACCCGGGTGAGCCGATGCTTGATGATGTGGCGTGCCATCATGCCGCGGGCCTTCTTGGCGTAGAAGCTGATGATCTTGAACTGGCCGTTCTTCTCGTCCTTGAACACCGGTGTGATGATGCGCCCCTGCAGGGCTTTCGGGCGCACCGACTTGAAATACTCGTCGGAGGCGAGGTTGATCAGCACGTCGTCCCCCTGGGCCGCCAGCGCCTTGTTCAGGTGCGCAGTGATGATGTCGCCCCAGAACTGGTAGAGGTCCTTGCCGCGCGGGTTGTCGAGGCGGATCCCCATCTCCAGGCGGTAGGGCATCATGAGGTCAAGCGGCCGCAGCACGCCATAAAGGCCGGAGAGCATGCGCAGGTGGGCCTGGGCGAAGTCGAGGTCGGCCTCGCTGAAATCTTCTACGGCCAGACCGGTGTAGACGTCCCCCTTGAAGGCCAGCAGCGCCTGGCGGGCGTTGGCCGGCGTGAAGTCAGGCTGCCACTCGGCAAAGCGGGCGGCGTTGAGGCCGGCGAGCTTGTCGCTGATCTTCATCAGGCTGGCGATCTGGTCCGGGCTCAGTTGACGAGCCCGGGTGATCAGTGCTGCGGAGTGGTCCAGCAGTTCGGGTTGGGTGAAATGGGAGGTCACCAGGGGTGACTCGTAATCCAGCGTCTTGGCCGGGGAAACCACAATCAGCATAACTGTCCTTTACTAGCGATGACGCACGCCCCTCAATCATCCAGGGTCACGTTGTCGAGAGTGCCTGCGCCCAGCTGCTCGCGACCCGACAGCTTGATGAGCAGTCGCAGGTCGTTGGCGGAGTCGGCATGGGCAAGGGCCTCACTGTAGCCAATTTGGCCGGCGCAGAACAGGGTGAACAGCGCCTGATCGAAGGTCTGCATGCCGAGCTCGCCGGATTTGGTCATCACCTCCTTGAGTCTGTGCATCTCTCCCTTGCGGATGATGTCGGTGACGAGCGGGGTGTTGAGCAGGATCTCGAAGGCGGCGACCCGGCGCTGCCCATGAGCGGAGGGGAGCAGCTGCTGGGCGACGATGGCGCGCAGGTTGAAGGAGAGATCGAACAGGAACTGGCGGTGCTTCTCCTGGGGGACCAGATGCAGGATGCGATCCAGCGCCTGGTTGGCATTGTTGGCGTGCAAGGTGGCGAGGCAGAGGTGCCCCGTCTCGGCGAACTGGATGGCGAACTCCATGGTCTCCTGGGAGCGGATTTCACCGATGAGGATGACATCCGGGGCCTGGCGCAGGGAGTTTTTGAGGGCGACATCGAAGGATGCGGTGTCGATCCCCACCTCCCGCTGGGTCACCAGACAGCGATCGTGCTGATGGACGAACTCCACCGGATCCTCCACCGTCAGGATGTGGCCGTCACCGTGCTGGTTGCGAAAGCCGATCATGGCCGCCTGGGTGGTGGACTTGCCGGCACCGGTGGCGCCGACGAAGAGCACCAGCCCGCGTTTGGCCATGGCGACCTCCTGCAGGATGGGAGGCAGCACCAGCTCGTCAAAGGTGGGGATGCGGGTCTCGATGCGGCGCAGCACCATGCCCGGCATATCCTGTTGCCAGAAGGCGCTGACCCGAAAGCGCCCCAGCGAGCCTCGCTGGATGGCGTAGTTGGCCTCGCGGGTGTGCAGGAAACGCTCGAAGTGGGTCTCGTCCAGGCTCTCCCTGATCAACGCCAGCGCCGTCGTATTGTCGAGGGGGACTGGTCCGAGCGACACCAGACGCCCGTTGACCTTGAGGGTCGGGGGAGCATCGACCGTGATGAAGAGATCCGAGCCCTTTTGTTCAACCAGTGCGGCGAGCAGAACATCCATGTTCATGGCGACTCCTTGGGTGTGCGAGCTTAAATGGTATTGGGATCGACCGCCTTGGCCTTGGCATCAAGGGAGGCGACGACCCCCCGGTTGACCAGCTGCTTGAGGCTCTGGTCCATGGTCTGCATGCCGTGGGTCATCCCGGTCTGGATGACGGAATAGAGCTGGGCCACCTTGTCTTCCCGGATGAGGTTTCGCACCGCCGGGATCCCCAGCATGATCTCGTGGGCCGCCACCCGGCCGCCACCGATACGCTTGAGCAGGGTCTGGGAGATGACCGCCCGCAGGGATTCGGAGAGCATGGAGCGCACCATGTCCTTCTCCGAGCCGGGGAAGACGTCGATGATACGGTCGATGGTCTTGGCGGCCGAGGAGGTGTGCAGGGTGCCAAACACCAGGTGACCGGTTTCAGCGGCGGTCATGGCGAGACGGATGGTTTCGAGGTCCCGCATTTCACCTACCAGGATGATATCCGGGTCTTCCCGCAGGGCCGAGCGCAGGGCGTTGCTGAAGCTCTTGGTGTCGCGGTGTACTTCCCGCTGGTTCACCAAGCAGCGCTTGTTCTCGTGCACGAATTCAATGGGGTCCTCGATGGTGAGGATGTGGTGGTGGAAGTTGTCATTGATGTAATCGACCATGGCGGCCAGGGTGGTGGATTTGCCCGAGCCGGTGGGCCCAGTCACCAGCACCAGGCCGCGAGGGTACTCCGCTATCTTGCGAAATATCTCCGGCGCCCCCAGATCGTCCAGGGTCAGAACGGTGCTCGGGATGGTACGAAACACGGCGCCCGAGCCGCGCGCCTGCTGGAAGGCATTGACCCGAAAGCGTGCCATGCCGGGTACTTCGAAGGAGAAGTCCACCTCGAAGTTCTCCTCCAGCTCCTTGCGCTGGTGGTCATTCATGATGTCGTAAATGAGAGCATGGACTTCCCGGTGATCCAGGGCGGGCAAATTGATCTTGCGAACCTCCCCATCAACCCTGATCATCGGGGGGACCCCGGCCGAGAGGTGTAGATCCGAGGCCTTATGCTTTACACTGAATGCCAATAACTCTGTGATATCCATAGATTTGTTATTCTCCCATCACAAGATTACGAACGAAATATGAGCCAGATTGCCCAGCACCTGCTTCAGGTAAAGGAACGTATTGTAGAGGCTGCCCGGCGTGTTGGCCGCAGCCCAGATCACATCCAGTTGCTTGCTGTCAGCAAAACCAAGCCGCTGTGGGACATTCAGGCTGCCTATGCCGCCGGTCAGCGGCGCTTTGGCGAATCCTACGCCCAGGAGGCCGCGCTCAAGATTGATGCCTTGCGCGAGCAGAACGCCTGTACAGAAATAGAGTGGCACTTTATCGGCCCGCTGCAATCGAACAAGTCCAAGCTGGTGGCGGAGCGGTTCGACTGGGTTCAAAGTGTCGATCGCGACAAGCTCATCGAACGCCTCAACAACCAGAGACCGAGTGGGCTCGCGCCGCTAAATATCTGTCTGCAAATCAATATTAGCGGAGAGAGCAGCAAATCCGGTACGTCGGAGCAAGAGATTTTCCGCCTGGCCTCCCTGGTGGCCCAGAGCGAGCGGCTGCGGTTGCGCGGCCTGATGGCCATCCCCGAGCATACCCGCGACGAGGGGGTGCTCGCGGCCCAGATGGCGCGCATGCAGGCTCTGTTCACCGAGCTTGCGCAACAATACCCGAGCGTCGACACCCTTTCGATGGGGATGACCGAGGATCTCGAGCCGGCCATTGCCCATGGCAGTACCATGGTGCGGGTCGGGACCGCCATCTTCGGGGCCCGCGACTATTCATGAGCAAGAGCCGGGGCGAGAAACACCCCCGGTCGTGCTTTTTTTTCAGGTAAACAGGCGCGTGTGATGCTGTCAGCCCGCACAGGTTGGGTCGGCATCCGCTGCGATGTCAGTAACAGGAGTGTTTGATGCAGCAGAGAACCCTCGCCTTCATCGGGGCAGGCAACATGAGCCGCAGTATCATTGCCGGCCTCATCCAGGCGGGTTACCCGGCAGAGCGTATCATCGCCGCCAATCCCAGTCGCCCCAAGCTGGACGAACTGGCCAGCCAGTTCGGCATCCGTATCACCCAGGACAACGCCGAGGCGGCCCGGGAGGCTGAGGTGATCGTACTGGCGGTCAAGCCCCAGCTGATGGCGGGCATGCTGACGGCGCTGGTGGCCGAGCTTGGCTCGCTGGATGGCAAGTTGCTCATCTCCATCGCTGCCGGCATTCGCGTCGCGCGCTTGCAGGAGATGGCAGGCGGTCACGATCGCATCATTCGCACCATGCCCAACACCCCCTCCTTGCTGGGGCTGGGGATGACCGGGCTCTATGCACCGCCCGCCATCGGGCAGGCCGATAGGGCGGTGGCCGAACAGATGATGCAATCCGTGGGCAAGACCCTCTGGGTGGATGAGGAGGCCAGTATCAACGGCGTCATCGCGGCGGCGGGCAGTGCCCCGGCCTACTTCTTCCTGTTCATGCAAGCGATTGCCGAGGAGGCCGAGGCCATGGGCTTTACGCCAGAGCAGGCCCGCCTGCTGGTGCAGCAAACCGCCCTGGGGGCGGCCGCCATGGTGGAGCAGAATCCCGATCTGTCGCTGCAGACCCTGCGCGAGCAGGTGACCAGCAAGGGCGGGACCACGGCCGAGGCCGTCAAGACATTCCAGGAGCAGGGGCTGATGCCGCTGACCGCAAGAGCCATGCAGGCGGCCGTTACCCGGGCCGGCGAAATGGAAACCCTTTTCTGAATCCCTTTTAGCAAGGAGCCCGGATGAACACGGCTTACTTTTTGATTAACACTGTCTTTGATCTCTACCTCATGGTGGTGCTGCTGCGGGTCTGGCTGCAGTGGGCGCGGGCCGACTTCTACAACCCCATGAGCCAGATGGTGGTCAAGCTGACCAACCCGCTGGTGGTGCCCCTGCGCCGCGTCATCCCGGGTTTTGGCGGGCTGGACATGGCCTCTGTGCTGCTGGCGCTGCTGATCGCCTTTGGCAAGTTGGTCCTGCTCAAGAGCATGAATGTGCTGCAGGCGGACTGGCTCACTCTCTGTCTGTTTGCGACGCTCACCGTGTTGAAGAAGGCGGGTTCCATGATCTTCTGGATCCTGCTGATCCGCGCCATCCTGAGCTGGGTCAGCCAGGGTCGCAACCCCATTGAATACGTGATGCACCAGCTCACTGAACCCTTCCTGGCCCCCATTCGCCGCATCCTGCCTGCACTGGGCGGGCTGGATCTCTCCGTGCTGGTCGCCTTCATCGCGCTGCAGGCCATCAACTACCTGATGGGGGATCTGTTCGGCCAGTTGTGGTGGATGATCTGATGCCCGCCGTCCTGCTGGAAGGGGACGAGCTGGTGTTGCATCTGATCATCCAGCCCAAGGCGAGCCGGGATCAGATCATCGGATTGCACGGTGACGAGTTGAAAGTGGCCATCACGGCACCGCCGGTGGATGGTCAGGCCAACAGTCACCTGATCAAGTACCTGGCCAAGCAGTGCAAGGTGGCCAAGGGGCAGGTTCGCATCCTGCGGGGGGAGCTGGGTCGGCACAAGACGGTCGCCATCGACGCGCCAAAGCAGATCCCCGCCGAGATTGCCGCTCTGCTCGATAATCAGGGTTGATACGAGAGGGATGACATCATGAAAACAGCCTGGATGAGTTGCCTGCTGGCACTCCTGATGACGCTGCCGCTGCGGGCTGAGCAGATGCAGGAGCTGGGCCCCTGGAAAGTGCACTACAGCGCGTTCAACTCCAGCTTCCTCACCCCCGAGGTAGCCAGGACCTATGGCCTGGAGCGCAGCCGCTATAACGGCATCGTCAATATCGCGGTGCAGAACAAGCAGGGGGTGGCACAGGCGGTGGGGATCAGCGGCGAAGCCCGCAATCTGACCGGCACCCTTCGCCCCCTGAATTTTCAGGAGGTGAAAGAGGGGAATGCCATCTATTACCTGGCAGTGCTGCCCTATCGCAATGAGGACACCTACCAGTTCACCCTGAAGATCATGGGGGAGGGGCTGCAGCAGACGCTGACCTTCCAGCAGACCTTCTACGTCGACTAGATTGCAGGGTGAATGCAGATGCCCTGCCCCTACGGGGGCGGGGCATTTTTTTGCCCGGTGAACCTGTGCTCGACGTCAGTGGCTGGCCAGGGGATAGGTAAACAGGGCCAGGTGGGCGAAGTTGAACAGGAAGTGGAGCAGGATGGCGACACTGAGGCGCCCGCTCAGCTGGAACGCCAGGCCATAGCAGGCCCCCGCCAGCGCGGCGAACAACACCAGCAACGGGCCACCGGCAAGATGGGCTGCGCCGAACAGCAGGCTGGCGACCAGGAGACCTGCCCAGGGCGTGCTTCGGCTTGCCACCCCTTGCTGGATGCATCCCCGGAACAGCGCTTCTTCCGCCACACAGGTGAACAGCAGGTTGTTGAATGCGAACAGCCACCACCAGTGGGGCAGTCCCGCTTCGGGTTTGAGGGCGCCCAGTTGCCAGGCGGTGATGAGCAGGGCCGCGAGCGGCAGGATGAGCAGGGCCAGCGGCCGCCAGCGCATCGTTCCACCCGGGCCGAGCAGGCCGGGGATGGCCAGCAGCAGGGCGAAGAAAATGAGCGGCTTGTCCAGATTGAGGTAGAGGGTGAAGGGCACGCTGGCCGGGCCCGCCTGTACCTTGTCGAGCACCCTGAGATTGTCAAAGCCGGGCACCAGATGCAGCGTCAGGGCGAGGGACCACAGCAGGACCAGCGTCAGTGCGACGCCGCGCCAGGGTGGGGGCAGGGTGGGGGTACGCCAGGCCAGCAGCAGACCGGCGAGGCTGACAAGAGCGGCGAGGGGCGCGAGTCGCTCAAGCCAGAGGGCGGTGGGCAGGGCTAGTCCCAACAGGAGCATGCCGGACCTGGTTCGGCGGGCGAGGCAGCAGAGTACGGCGAGCCCCAGGACGAGCCAGATGAGGATATCGGGGAGTGGTAACATCGAGTCTCCTTGTACGAATGAAGGGCGCACCTTAACGATCCCCATGGTCTGGTTCAAGGAAAAGGGACTGGCCGGCAGAAGACGCGCAATGAAAAGCCGGAGCTGGGCTCCGGCTTGAGCGGCGGCAAGATGCCACCGAGAGAGGCGATGGCCTTCCCGTATCAGCGACCGGACTCGGCGATGACTCGGGCGATGATGTCGGCGCGTTTGCTGGCTTCCAGCTCGCCCAGGGCGATGAGACCGGCCTTGAAGATGACGTTCTTCGGCAGACTGACGTCATCCAGAGTGGTGATGGCCTCGACGTGCATGCCGTTCAGGCGGCTGGCATCGCGCGGGCTCAGGTTGACCTGGGTGTTCAGCACCTGCTTGCCCTTCTTCTTGGGCTGTGCGGGTTTCTTCGGTTGATCCAGCTCGTCTTCCGGCAGTTCGTCATCAAAATCGTAAATGGACATAGTCAATCCTGTTGGGTTGCAAGGGGCATGCTCGCCCGAATGGGGGTAATCAGCCCATATCCTCGTTGCGGATAAAGGCGCGCCAGGAGCCGAGTACCTGGGCAAAATCTTCCAGCCCGCACATGGCCAGCTGTTCATCATCGTAGTAGGCGAGATCGTCGAGATCCTCGTCCTGCTCGATATTGAGGACATTGGCCTTCACCTCGGCTTCCTCGTGGGTCAGCAGCAGGGAGTAGTCGCCCCCCAGCAGCCGGTATTCGGTGCGGGCCCGGCTGGAGAGCTGGTCGATGATGGCGAACAGCTCGTCGAGCTTCTCCTCGTCCTTGCCCACCTCGTCGATCAACCACTGGCCGATGGCTTCATGGCCCATGGAGAACCGGGCGCGATAGCCACCGAACGGGTCGCGGCGAAATTCATAATCCATAGCGGAGTCCATATCGGAGGGTGAAACCACCACGGCGCAAAGCGGCATGATGCCGGATCCTTGATCCATGGTGGGGCACTGATAGCGTAAAGTGGCCTATTCTAGCGATCCCCCCCGCGCTTGTCTTGATGATGTGGGATCTTTAACGGGTGATCCCGGTGATGGCGCACGCCGGGGACCCTGTCAACGAATGGTATGGAGAGGCAATGCAGCTCAACGACGCGCTCGCGCATCAGATAGTCAGCCGGGCGATGAAGATCCTCTCGTTCTCGGTCAACGTCATGGATGAGCGGGGACTCATCATTGCGTCCGGCAATCCGGAGCGGCTGCACCAGCGCCACGAGGGGGCCGTGCTGGCCCTGACCGAGAACCGGGTGGTGGAGATAAGCGAGGCCACCGCCCGGGAGCTCAAGGGGGTGAGGCCCGGCATCAACCTGCCCATCGCCTATCAGGGGGAGCTGCTCGGCGTCATCGGCATCTCGGGGGATCCGGACATCGTGCGTGCTTACGCCGAGCTGGTGCGTATGACCGCCGAGCTCATCCTGGAACAGGCGGCACTCACCGAGCAGTTGCAGTGGGACAAGCGCCACAAGGAGGAGCTGGTGTTGCAGCTCATTCGCGGCGAAGGGCGGGCCGATCAACTGCAACAGGTGGCCCGCTTCCTCGAGCTGGATCTCGCCCAGCCCCGGGTGGTGGCCGTGCTGGCGCTGGAGGAGGCCGAGCCTGCCCAGGTGAGGGAGCTGGTTCACCTGCTGGAAAACCCGGAGCGGGACAACCTGGTGGCCATCAACGGCCTGGACGAGATAGTGGTGCTCAAACCCGCCCAGCTCAGCGACGGCGTCTGGCAGTCGGCGCAGGAGCGCAGCCGGATCCGGCAGCTGCTCTCCCGTATTCCCCATTTCAAGGTTCGCATCGGTGTGGGTGATTACTTCGCCGGCATCCCCGGGCTGGCGCTCTCCTACCAGACGGCGCGAGACACCTTGCACCGTGGCATGCGCCAGTCGCCCCGCAAGCAGGTCTATTTCTTCGAGGATTACCGGCTTTCAGTGCTGCTCGGCACCCTGGCGGACTCCTGGCAGGCGGATCAGCTACGGGCTCCGCTGCAAAAGCTGGCGCAGGAGGACACAAAGGGAACGCTGCAAAAGACGCTGCGCCAATATTTCTTGCAGGATTGTGATCTGCATCCCTGTGCCGAAGCCCTGTTCATTCACCCCAACACCCTGCGTTATCGACTGACCCGGATAGAGCAGATAACCGGCTTGAATTTCAACAAGTTAGATGACAAGTTTCTGCTCTATCTCGGGCTCAGTCTCGATAGCTGATTTGTCTTTTCCAACAAAAACACAAGGCCGGTAAATGCTTTTTTTTGGTTTTATGGCCAAAGCATTCCAGGCGGGGATCCCCATAATGGCGCCACTCATTACAACAACAAGGTGCCCGTCATGATCCCAGTCTCCGCGCTCGGCGCGCTCGCCGCGCTCTCCATCGCCATCTTCCTCATCCTGAAGAAGGTGCCCCCCGCTTACGGCATGATTGTCGGTGCCCTGGCCGGTGGCCTGATCGGTGGCGCCGACCTGACCCAGACCGTTGCCTTGATGATCGGCGGCGCCCAGGGGATCACCACGGCGGTGATGCGGATCCTGGCGGCGGGTGTGCTGGCCGGGGTGCTCATCGAATCGGGCGCCGCCACCACCATCGCCGAGACCATCGTCAAGAAACTCGGCGAAACCCGCGCCCTGCTGGCCCTGGCGCTGGCCACCCTGATCCTGACCGCGGTCGGCGTCTTCGTGGACGTGGCCGTCATCACGGTCGCCCCCATTGCGCTGGCCATCGCCCGCCGTGCCGATCTCTCCAAGGCGGCCATCCTGTTGGCGATGATAGGCGGTGGCAAGGCGGGCAACGTCATGTCTCCCAACCCCAACGCCATTGCGGCAGCCGATGCCTTCCGCCTGCCTCTCACCTCGGTGATGGCGGCGGGCATTATTCCCGGCCTGTTTGGTCTGGTGATGGCCTACTGGCTCGCCAAGCGCCTCAACAACAAGGGCAGCAAGGTGGCCGCCGACGAGGTGGTGAGCTTTGACGGTGCCAAGTTGCCCAGCTTTGCCGCCGCCATCAGTGCGCCCCTGGTCGCCATCCTGCTGCTGGCCCTGCGTCCCATCGCCGGCATCGTGGTGGACCCGCTCATTGCGCTGCCCCTCGGCGGCCTGGTGGGGGCCCTGATGATGGGCAAGTTCACCAAGGTGAACCAGTTTGCCGTCTCAGGCCTGGCCCGCATGGCGCCGGTGGCCATCATGCTGCTGGGGACGGGGACCCTGGCGGGCATCATCGCCAACTCCGGCCTGAAAGATGTGCTCATCAGCGGCCTGACCGCCTCCGGTCTGCCCTCCTATCTGCTGGCCCCCATCTCCGGTGCCCTGATGTCGCTGGCGACCGCCTCGACCACGGCCGGGACCGTGGTGGCCTCCAACGTGTTCAGCGCCACTCTGATTGAACTGGGGATCAGCAGCCTGGCAGGGGCCGCCATGATCCACGCCGGCGCCACCGTGTTTGACCACATGCCCCACGGCTCCTTCTTCCATGCCACCGGCGGCAGCGTCCACATGGGCGTCGGCGAGCGACTCAAGCTCATCCCCTACGAAACCGCGGTCGGTCTGACCATCGCCGTTGTCTCCACCCTGATGTTTGGCGTGTTTGGCCTCGCCTAAGGAACTGATATGAAAATTGTGATCGCCCCCGATTCATTCAAGGAGAGCCTGAGCGCCATGGCGGTGGCCGATGCCATCGAGGCCGGTTTCAAGCAGGTGCTGCCGGATGCCACCTACGTCAAGCTGCCCATGGCCGATGGCGGCGAGGGGACGGTGCAGTCTCTGGTGGATGCCACCGGTGGTCGCATCCTGCCAGTCGAGGTGACCGCCCCCCTCGGCAACAGGGTGCAGGGCTTCGTGGGCCTGCTGGGGGATGGCAAGCGGGCCGTCATCGAGATGGCGGCGGCCTCCGGCCTCCATCTGGTGGCGCCCGAGCTGCGCAATCCGCGGCTCACCTCCAGTGTCGGCACCGGGGAGCTGATCCTGGCTGCGCTGGAGATGGGGGTGGACCACCTCATCCTCGGCATCGGCGGCAGCGCCACCAATGACGGCGGTGCCGGCATGATCCAGGCACTCGGCGGCAAGCTCCTGAAAGCAGATGATACCCCCATCGCGCCGGGCGGTGCCGGTCTGGCCGAGCTGGCCACCATCGACCTGAGCGGGCTGGATCCCCGTCTGAGCGGACTCACCATCGAGGTGGCCTGCGACGTGGACAATCCGCTGTGCGGCCCGAAAGGGGCGTCCGCCGTGTTCGGTCCGCAGAAGGGGGCAACTCCCGAGATGGTGGCCGAGCTGGATGCCAATCTGGCCCGTTACGCGGACTGCATCGAGCAGGCGCTTGGCAAGCAGGTGAAGGAGATCCCGGGAACGGGGGCCGCAGGCGGCATGGGGGCAGCCCTGGTGGGGCTGCTCGGTGCCGAGCTCAAACCCGGCATCCAGATCGTGATCGAGGCGCTGAAATTGGCCGATGAAGTGGCCGATGCGGATCTGGTCATCACCGGCGAGGGCCGCATCGACAGCCAGACCATCCATGGCAAGACGCCCATCGGGGTAGCTCGTTGTGCCAAGCAGTTCGGCAAGCCGGTGATCGGCATCGCCGGATGCCTCACCGATGACTGCGGCGTGGTGCACGAGCACGGACTGGATGCGGTGTTCGCCGTGGTCAATCGGGCCATGTCCCTGCCGGAGGCGCTGGCCACCGCCACCACCAACCTGCAGCTCACGGCCCGCAACGTGGCGGCTCTCTACCTGCTGCGCAAATGACCCTCTCTCCTGGCCGATGCGGTGCATCGGCCTGACCTTGCCCCGTGCAGCAGAGTGAGCGGCCCGGCGTGGCACCTCTGACGCACTTGCCGATCCTTGGGTCGGCTTTTTTTATTATCCTGCTGTCTTTCATATGGTTTTTGTATTCTGACAAGGGGCTTTGCGGCATAGTGATCTCCCGACAGTGAGGGAGCCACGAGAAACAAGGCCCGCCTGAGGGAGGGCTTCCCATTCCGGGGGGCAATATGCGAGGTGCGAGCCATGATCCTGCTGACCCTGGGGGTGGTGTTGTTCACCCTGACTCATCTTTACCCCTGTTTTGCGGCACAGCACCGCGCCCGTCTGCGGGCTCGGCTGGGGGAGAACCGCTACAAGGGGCTCTTCTCGCTGCTGGTGTTCGTCGCCATCGGCTGCATCCTCGCAGGCTGGCGCAGTGCCAGCCCCATGCCTCTCTATTTTCTGCCTGTCTGGGGGCCCACCCTGGTGATGGGGATCATGCCGATCGCCCTTGTCCTGCTGTGTGCGGGGCAGGGGGCGAACCATTTCCGCCGTTGGCTGGTGCATCCCCAGCTGCTCGGGGTGCTGCTCTGGTCGGGGGCCCATCTGGCGGTGAACAGCGAGGCGCGTTCTCTGGTGCTGTTTGGCGGGCTCGGTCTCTGGGCTCTCATCAGCATCGTCTGGATTTCGATGCGGGAGTGGGGTCGTCACCCCCGTGCCGCCGCCACCTGGCAGGGGACGGGGATCAGTCTGGGTGCGGGGCTGGCCCTCACGGCTCTGCTTATCTTCTGGGGACACGGCTGGCTGACCGGGATCCCCCTGCACTGATCCCTGAACCAGATTCCGGGGTCTTGCGTATGATGGACAAAACAATGGGAGTCACGTCGATGAAATGGTTCACCCTGCTGCTGATGCTCGGCTCGGGTGCGGTCTCTGCCGCCTGCCCCGATTACTTCAACGTGGAGATGCGGGAGCTCAACAGCACCCAGCGCCACAACCTCTGCCAGTTGACCGAGGGCAAGGTGGTGCTGGTGGTCAACACCGCCTCCTACTGCGGTTACAGCGGTCAGTTCCGGGATCTGGAAGCCCTCTATCAGGGCTACAAGGAGAAGGGACTGATGGTGCTGGGCTTCCCTTCCAACGATTTCTGGCAGGAGGCGGGCAACGAGAACAAAACCGCCGAGGTGTGCCGCCGGGACTACGGGGTGACCTTCCCCATGTTCAACCGGGTGGCGGTGCGGGGTTCGGATGCGGTGCCGCTGTTCAAGGGGCTGACCGCTGCTGCCGACGGTGATGCGCCCAACTGGAACTTCCACAAGTACCTGGTCGGGCGGGACGGCAAGCTGATTGCGAGCTATGGCGCCAACCAGAATCCGTCGGATGATCCTCTCAAACAGCAGATCATCGATGCCCTGGGGCACTGACCCTACCCCATGGCGGGCCGCTCTGGAATAATGCGGCCCCGCCATCCACTCCGGTGACACCGTGCTGCAACGTCTTCCCCAAATGGTGATCTTCGATGCCCTGGTTCGTGAACAGGGCATCTCGGCGGCTGCGCGCCGCCTCGGGGTTTCCAAATCCCACATCAGCAAGCAGCTCGCCCTGCTGGAAACCGCGCTCGGCGCCCAGCTGGTACAGCGCACTACCCGCCGTTTCGGGCTCACCGAACTGGGTCAGGAGTATGCCCGCCACTGCCGCGCTCTGGTGGCGGTGGCGCTGGAGGCGGAATCCATGGTGGCGGAGCGCCGTGGCAAGGTGAGCGGTGTGCTCCATCTGGGGGTTGGTCAATCCTTCGGGCGGTTGCACGTGATCCCGCGCCTCAAGGCGTTTCAGGCACGTTATCCGGATCTGGAGCTGGAGGTGTCCCTGTTCGATCACCGCACCAATCTGGTGGATGAGGGGCTGGATCTCTGGATCACCACCTACGAGGACAAACCCGAGTCCCTGGTAGGGCAGCGACTCGCAGACATCGGTTTCGTGCTGGTGGCCTCGCCGGATTATCTGCTGAGTCACGGCACGCCACTGCACCCCAGGGATCTGGCCCATCACAATTGCATCACCTACCAGAGCCGGGAGCGGCGCTACCACGAGTGGTCATTTCGCCAGGGCAAGGAGCGCCAGACGGTGCAGGTGGCGGGCAACTATCGGGTGGATCTGGCGGAAGCGGTGCGGGACGCCGCCCTGGCCGGGCTCGGCATCGCCTATGTGGCCAACTACCTGCTGGACAAGGAGCTGCAATCTGGTCAGCTCATCCCTCTGCTGCCCCAGTGGCAACCGAACCAGAAGATGGCGGTGCACGCCGTCTATGCCAGGCGAGAGCATCTGGATCCCAAGATCCGGCTGTTGATCGACTTCCTCAAGGAGAGCTTCGGACCCGGGCCCTACTGGGCGCAGCGACTCGCACCCTGGCTCGGGGGGAAATTGTCCGGCACCGAGGAATAATCGTTTCCATACAAGAACACTGGCGTGAGTGCGGTTTCAAAGTTGTGTCAAATCAGTCAGTTGGCGCAACCGATATCGTGCAAACGTTTTTGCTAACAGGGTTGTAACCCGGCAGGGTTGCGGCGGTGAGGGGAGGGGAGCAGAATCCGCGCCCATCTTCAGCCTCACTGGATGGAATCCCCATGATTGCCCTGCTTGGTATCCTGAGCATCCTGGCCCTGGCCGCACTCTGCTCTGATAATCGTCGTCGTATCCCGTTGCGAACAGTGGGCTTTGCCCTCTGCCTGCAAGTGCTCTTCGCCGCCCTGGTGCTCTGGCTGCCCGCCGGTCAGCAGGTCTTGAACGGTGTCAGCGAGAGCGTCAGCAGCGTCATCGGCTACGGCCAGGAGGGGATTGCCTTCCTGTTCGGGGATCTGGCCAAGTTCAAGCTGGGCTTCATCTTCGCCTTCAACGTGCTGCCGGTGATCATCTTCTTCTCCGCGCTGATCGCCATCCTCTATCACATCGGCCTGATGCCCAAAGTGATCGCCCTGCTCGGCGGCGGCCTGCAGAAATTGCTGGGCACCGGCCGCGCCGAGAGCCTCTCTGCCACCGCCAACATCTTCGTCGGCATGGTGGAAGCGCCGCTGGTGGTCAAACCCTATCTCTCCAGGATGTCCGATTCCCAGTTCTTTGCGGTGATGAGCTGCGGGCTGGCCTCGGTAGCCGGCGGCACCCTGGTGGGCTACGCCAGCATCGGGGTCGAGTTGAAATACCTGATTGCGGCGGCCTTCATGTCCGCCCCTGCCGGGCTTGCCATGGCCAAGATCCTGGTGCCGCCCGCCGCGCAAGAGGAAGATCACCATGAAGACGTGGAGATCCCCCGCGCTACCAACGTCATTGAAGCGGCCGCCGATGGCGCCATGGCGGGTCTCAACATCGCCGTCGCCGTGGGGGCGACCCTGCTGGCCTTCGTCGGCGTGATCGCCCTGCTCAACGGCCTGCTGGGCTGGGCCGGCGACCTGGTGGGGCTGGAGCTGAGCTTCCAGATCATCCTGGGCTGGCTGTTTGCCCCCGTCTCCTGGCTCATCGGCGTCCCCTGGGATCAGGCCCAGGCGGCCGGTGCCCTGATCGGCACCAAGATCGTCATCAACGAGTTCGTCGCCTTCATTGCCCTGGTGCAGGATCAGACCTTGAACGAGTCGAGCAAGGCCATCGTCACCTTCGCCCTGTGCGGTTTCGCCAACATCTCTTCCATGGCGATCCTCATCGGCGGCCTGGGGGCCATGGTGCCGGAGCGCAAGTCCTTCATTGCCCGCTACGGCATGCGCGCCATCCTGGCGGGGGTGCTGGCAAACCTGATGAGCGCCTCCCTGGCAGGCTTGTTCCTCGCCCTCTGATAGACCCTGGAAGTCAGCACCTTCCGGTCATTGCCCGCTTCGGCGGGCTTTTTTGCACCCGCTTGCAGGCAAAAAAAGCGCCTCTGGGGAGGCGCGGGGAAAAGACAGATTGGAAGCGTCACATGGGTGCCACCTGAATGAGGGATGAGCCGTCCCATCCAAGTGTGAAGCCATGATGCCTGATGCTCTCTGAAGCGCTTCTGAGGCGATTCTTCATACTGTGTTCATTTTCAAAATGCTGCTGCAATGTGATTTTTAAATGATTGATGCTGAAATGAAATAAATAATCAGTGATTTATTTTGTTGTGCGGCTCAAAGGAAAGATGAATCGGGGTGGTGGGCATGCTCCTGCCATGGGGCGGTTCCGTCGGAATATTATCCCGATGCCTGCTCAACGCATCACGTAACCATGCTGCAAGATGGCAAGCAACCAGCATGTGATTGGGGTGTTGCCCGTCATGAGCAGTGCAACGCGGTCTGCTATTGGGACCAGCAACTCGTATGTGATGGAGATGCCGCTCGTCAGAGGATCCGCGCGGGTGGCCTGTGGTCTGTGGTGCCTGCACCCGCAACCCGCATTTGACAGGAGGCGCGCCCTTTCATGGGGTCAGCGCGAAGTGGTCTGCGGTTTCCTGCTCCAGTGCCAGCAACCAGCGCTTGATGGGGATGCCTCCCCCGTAGCCGGTCAGTTCACCGCTGCGCCCTATGACCCTGTGGCAGGGCACTATGATGCTGAGGGGATTGCGGCCGTTGGCGGCGCCCACCGCCCGCACGGCCCTGGGGTTGCCGATGGCCTCTGCAATCTGGAGGTAGCTGACGGTCTCGCCGTAGGGAATGTCGCACAACGCCCGCCATACGGCCTGCTGGAATGGTGTGCCCGTGGCGGCCAGGGGGAGATCGAAGCGCCGCAGTCGGCCGGCAAAGTAGGCGGCAAACTGCTCGACGAAGGGGGCCAGGGCGGCATCATCCCGCTGCCACTCCGGTTGCGGCAGGACGGGACGCTCCCCTTGCATGAATTCCACGTGGCGCAGCCCGGCCCCATCGATGGCGATGAGCAGGGGCCCCTTGGCACATTCACAAAAGCTGTACTGCATTCTCTTGTCCTCGGGGTTGTGGCAGGTCACTCCAGCACGGGCTTGCCGCGGGTGGATTTGATCTCTCCCTTGCGTTTCTTGGCATCGACCCGCTTGCGTTGGGAGCTGCGGGTCGGCTTGGTGGCGTGGCGGGCCTTGGGGCGCCACGCGGCTTTTTTCAGCAGCTCGGTCAGGCGGCTCATGGCCTCCTTGCGATTCATGTCCTGGCTGCGATGGGTCTCGACCCTGATCTGGATGAAGCCGTCGTGAACCCGGCTGTCGCTGAGCCGCTCCAGTCCCTCCTTGTAGAGCGGCGGCAGGCTGGGGGAGTCGCGATAATCGAAGCGCAGCCAGACGGCGGAGTCGGTCTTGTTGACGTGCTGCCCGCCATTGCCCTGGGCCCGCATGGTCTGGAATTGCAATTCATGCCAGGGGATGATCACGCTGTTGGAGATGACTAACATGGGGTGATGCTCTCATTTGGTGCATCAAGGGAGTCTGGTGCAGCTTGGTGCCTCATTATGGGGCGAGATGCGCTTCCTTGGTGATCCTGAGCCTTTCTGGCTCAGAGTGTCATATCTATCTATATGAAAATAAACGATAAAAATACTTGGCACAAGAATTGATGACCCATTCGTGACATACCATGGATTGGGAGCAACCAGATGAAGCTGATTACTGCGATTATCAAACCTTTCAAGTTGGACGACGTGCGCGAGGCCATCGCCAACCTGGGGGTGGAAGGCCTGACCGTCTCCGAAGTGAAGGGTTTTGGTCGCCAGAAGGGGCACACCGAATTATACCGGGGGGCCGAGTACCAGGTCGACTTTCTGCCGAAGGTGAAGCTGGAGATCGCCACCGCAGACGAGAACGTCGAAGGGGTGATCGAGGCCATCTGCAAGGCGGCCTATACCGGCAAGATCGGTGACGGCAAGATTTTCGTCTATGACCTGCTGCAAGCGGTGCGTATTCGTACTGGTGAGAGCGACGACGAGGCGCTCTGAGTACGCTCCTTTGCCCGGCCGGGTCGGGCAAAGGTCCGGGCAGGTTCTGCCGACAGTGTGAATGGGTGGTCGTCGAAAGACCGGATGGGATTCCATCCGGTCTTTTTGTTTGGCCGCTGATTAAATAGATCGTTCCAACCCAGCAAACCGCCTTGATCCTCTCCTCCCGATTCATGCAGAATGCAAACGAAAATGGTTATCACTCTTTACGCAGACAAGGAACGGATGATGAAAATGAAGATGTTGGCACTGGCTTTCTCCACGCTTGTCGCCCAGTCGGCGTTCGCCGCCCAGGAGGTAAACGTCTATTCGAACCGTCAGGATGAGCTGATCAAGCCCATCATCCAGCAGTTCGAGAAGGAGACCGGGATCAAGGTCAATGTGGTGTTTGCCAAAGAGGGGCTGAACGAGCGTCTGGAACGGGAAGGCAAGCTCTCTCCGGCCGATCTGATGCTGACCGTGGACATCAGCCGTCTGACCGAGCTGGTGGACAAGGACCTGGTGCAGCCGGTGGACAGCAAGACGCTGCAGGAGAACATCCCCTCCATCTATCGCGATCCGGACAACCGCTGGTTCGCCCTGACCACCCGGGTGCGTGCCATCTACTCCAGCAAGGAGCGTCTCGGCAAGCTCGACACCATCCGCTACGAAGATCTGGTCAAGCCTGAATTCAAAGGAAAAATTTGTACCCGTAGCGGCAAGCACGAGTACAATGTGGCGCTGGTTTCGTCCATGATTGCCCATCACGGCATGGCGGATACCAAGACCTGGCTGGAAGGGGTCAAGGCCAACCTGGCGCGCAAGCCCCAGGGCAACGACCGTGATCAGGTCAAGGCGATCAAGGACGGCATCTGTGATGTCTCCCTGGGCAACAGCTATTACCTGGGTGCCATGTTGAAGGACCCGGCGCAGAAGTCCTGGGCCGACGCGGTGGAAATCAACTTCCCGAACCAGGGTGATCGCGGTGCCCACGTCAACGTGAGCGGCGTGGCCATGACCAAGTATGCCAAGAACAAGGACGCAGCACAGAAGCTGATGGAGTTCCTCTCCGGGGATACCGCCCAGCACATGTATGCGGATGTGAATGCCGAGTACCCGGTCAAGGCGGGGGTCGAGCCTTCTGCCATGGTCAAATCCTGGGGCACGTTCAAGTCTGACCCTATGCCGGTCAGCGATTATGCCAAGCACCGCAAGGACGCCTTGCAACTGCTGGATGAAGTGAAATTCGACTTGTAATCAGATGGGGCCAACGGCCCCATCAACTTCTGTGGACTCATGAAACATTTTGGATGGATTGCCGGCAGCTGGGTCACCGCCCTGCTGCTGGGTTTGCCGGTACTCGCCCTGGTCTTCTCCGCCTTCTCGGCTGATGGGGAACTGTTTGCCCACCTCGCCGATACCGTACTGCCCGACTATCTGCGAAGCACGTCCGGTCTGGTGCTGGGGGTGGTCTGCCTCAGCCTGCTGTTCGGGGTGCCCACCGCCTGGCTGGTGGCCATGTGCGAGGTGCCGGGGCGCCGCGCCCTGCAATGGGCGCTGATGCTGCCCATGGCGATGCCCTCCTATATCGTTGCCTACGTCTATACCGACCTGCTCGACTACTCGGGCCCGCTGCAGGCGGGGCTGCGTGCCCTGTTTGGCTGGCAGGGACCTGCCGACTACTGGTTCCCGGCCATTCGCTCCCTCGGGGGCGCCGCCTGGGTGCTGGCGCTGGTGCTCTTCCCCTATGTCTATCTGCTGGCACGGGCCTCCTTCCTGGAGCAGTCGGTCAGCCTCATTCACTCCAGCCGTCTGCTCGGCTGCACCCCCTGGCAGAGCTTTCGCCGCCTGAGCCTCCCCCTGGCCCGCCCGGCCATCATGGTGGGGGCATCTCTGGTCGCGATGGAAACTCTGGCGGACTTTGCCACCGTCCACTTCTTTGCCATCAACACCCTGACCACCGCCATCTACGACACCTGGCTCGGCTACGGCAGCCTGGCGACCGCCGCCAAGCTCTCCTGTCTGATGCTGCTGGCGGTGGTGCTGCTCATCGCGCTGGAGCGCCGCTCCCGCCAGCGCCAGCAGGTGTTCCAGAAGTCCATGGGCTTCGAGCAGCCCCTGCGTTACCCCCTCGGGGGCCTGAGGGGCGTGCTGGCCGGGCTCTGGTGCTGGGGCCTGGTGCTGGCGGGGTTCGCCCTGCCGTTCGTCATCCTGCTCGATTACGGGGTGCGTTACTTCGCGCTGTCGTGGACGCCCGAATTCGTGCGCTTTGCGGGCAACAGCCTCGCCATCTCGGCCCTGACCGCCCTGCTGGCCATGGCCATTGCCCTGCTACTCGGCTTCTTCCGTCGCCTCGATGGGGGGACTCGCAGCCTGCTGCCCCTGCGCCTCGCCGCCATGGGCTATGCCATGCCGGGGACCGTGCTGGCCATCGGCGTGCTGGTGCCGCTCACGGCCCTTGATTTTGGCATCAACGATCTGGCCGAGTGGCTCGGGATGCCGGGCCCCGGTCTGCTCCTGACCGGCACCCTCACCGCCATCGTGTTCGGCTATCTGGTGCGCTTCGTGGCCATCGCCATCGGGTCGGTGGAGAGCAGCATGAGCAAGATCTCCCCCAGCCTCGACATGGCGGCCCGCTCTCTGGGGCAGGGGGCGGGCGGCATGCTGCGTCGCATTCACCTGCCGCTGGTACGGCGCGGCCTCTTTGCCGGCGCCATGCTGGTGTTCATCGAATCCATGAAGGAGCTGCCCGCCGCCCTGCTGCTGCGGCCGTTCAACTTCGAAACCCTGGCGACCCACGTCTATCAGTTCGTCTCGGACGAGATGCTGGAGCGGGGGGCGCTCGGTGCCATCGTCATCGTGCTGGTGGGGCTGATTCCCCTGCTGTGGATCAACCGCACCCTGGATGGTCCAGGCCATTGAGCGGCCCCGTCCGGCATCACTACGCGAGAGGAAAAGAACCTTGTCCTGCCTGAATATCGAGAAGGTCAGCTGTCACTACAATGGCCGCCCCGTGCTGGAGCAGCTCTCCCTGCAGGTGGCCGACAACGAGATTGTCTGTCTGCTGGGGGCCAGCGGCTGTGGCAAGACCACGCTGCTCAAGGCGGTGGCCGGTCTGCTGCCCTTGGCCCAGGGGGAGATCCGGCTGGGAGAGACCCTGCTCGATGCCCCCGGCGTGAGTGTGCCGCCGGAGGCCCGCCATATCGGCATGATCTTCCAGGATTACGCTCTCTTTCCTCACCTGACGGTGGCCGAGAACGTCGGCTTCGGCCTGACCGGGCAGGATCGCGGCAGCCGCCAGCAACAGGTGGAAGAGGCGCTGGCGCTGGTCAACCTGCAGGGATTGGGGGAGCGCTATCCCCATCAGCTCTCCGGCGGCCAGCAGCAGCGGGTGGCCATCGCCCGCGCCCTGGTGTGCAAGCCGCGCCTGATGCTGCTGGACGAGCCCTTCTCCAACATCGACACCCAGGTGCGGATGAAGCTGATCCTCGAGATCCGCGCCCTGCTCAAACAGCAGGGCATTGGCGCCATCTTCGTCAGCCACAGCAAGGAAGAGGCCTTCGCCTTCGCCGATCGGCTGGCCCTGTTTCGCGCCGGTCGCATCGAGCAAGTGGGGGAGCCGGAGCAGCTCTATCGCCGCCCCGGGAACCGCTTCGTGGCGGAGTTTCTCGGCGGGGTCAATTATCTGGCGGCCGAGGTGGTGGACAGCCACTGCGTGCAGACCCTCCTTGGAACCATCTGCGGTCAGGAGCCCCATGGCCGCGCGGTGGGGGAGCGGTTGCAGCTCATGCTCAGACCTCAGCAACTGGCGCTGACGGCGGCGGATGACGGTGAGCTCCGGGTGCGTGAGCAACAGTTCCTGGGCCATCACTGCCGGGTACTGGTGGAGTGTGGCGGCCAGCAACTGGAAGCCAGCATCGGTGAGCCCCTGGAAGGGGGGAGCGCGCGGGTGACCGTGGCGCCTCATGCCCTGGTGTTGTTTGACCCCTTGCCATGAGTGCGTGGTATTGTCGTGAAATCAATGAACTGGAAGCGCGCTGGTTTATAATCGCGCCACGCCCATAGCCAACGCACTTGGAGAGAGACATGAAAGCCCAAGCCGGGATCTGCGCAGAGCCGAATCTGCACGCCCTCTATCTGATGTTCAATCGCACCGGTGACGCCGCTGCCCTGACCTCCCGCCTGGCCAGCCTGCCAGCACTCTGGGAGGCGGTGAGCGCCGACTTCCCCGATGCGGCCTTCAGCGGTCTGGTCGCCGTCGGGGCCGACGCCTGGGATGATCTCTATCCTGCCGCCCGGCCGCCCCAGTTCCGCAGTTTCATGGCGCAATCCGCCAACGGTCAGGAGGCCCCCAATACCCCGTTCGATCTCTTCGTACAATTGCGTGCTGATCGGGTGGACGTGCTGCATCATGCCGGTCATCGCGTCATGGCCCTGCTGGCCGGGCTTGTTGAATTGGTCGAGGAAGTCCGCGGTTTTCGCAACCAGGATTGCCGGGATCTGACCGGTTTCGTCGACGGCACCGAGAACCCGCAGGATGAGCACCGCGCCGAGGTGGCGTTGCTGGACGGCGGCGAGTTCGCCGGTGGCTCCTACATCCACGTGCAGCGCTGGGTCCACGCCATGAGCGACTGGGAGAAGCTGGCCCTGAAGGAGCAGGAAGACATCATAGGCCGCACCAAGGTCGACAACATCGAATACGAGTCCGCCGACAAGCCGCTCACTTCCCACATCAAGCGGGTCAACCTCAAGACCCCGAAGGGGGAGTCCATGGAGATCCTGCGCCAGAGCATGCCCTGGGGCACCATGAGCGAGCAGGGGCTCTACTTCATCTCCTGCTGCCGCACGCCGCTGCACTTCAACGCCATGCTGGCCAGCATGTACAAAGGGGAGGGCAGTCACTTCGACCACCTGCTGCGCTTCACCCGGGCGGTGACCGGCGCGGCCTTCTTCGCCCCTTCCATCGATTTTCTGGTGGCCGAGGGCAAATAAGCCCGGCCTGCCGACCGCTCAAAACAAAAAATCCCGGCCAAGGCCGGGATTTTTTGTGCGGATCGCCCAAGGCGACCGGATCAGGGCGTCTGCTCGAACAGCTCGAGGGCGGAGAGGTAGAGCTCCTCGATGTCGGTATCGCTGGTCGGGGTGATGAAGATGGTGTCATCACCGGCGATGGTGCCGAGGATCCCTTCGGCTTTGCCGAGGGAGTCAAGCAGGCGGGCGATCAGCTGGGCTGCGCCGGGGCTGGTGTGGATCACCACCAGAGCGCCGTTGTGGTCGACATCCAGCACCAGGTTCTTGAGGGGGCTGGAGGTGGTGGGCACGCCCAGCTCCACCGGCAGACAGTAGACCATCTCCATCTTGGCATTGCGAGTGCGAACGGCGCCGAAGCGGCTCAGCATGCGCGAGACCTTGGATTGGTTGATGTTCTCGAAGCCCATCTCTTGCAGGGCAGTCACTATCTCTGCCTGGGAGCCGAAACGCTCCTCTTTCAGCAAGGCTTTAAAGGCCTTGGCCAGTTTTTCTTGCTTGTCGTTATGTTTCATCTTGGACTCACGAATGAGGGGAGTGACCGCCTGTCACGCTCAGGCGGCAGATACGAACAGCGCTGCTATTTTGCATTCATATGCCTTTTTTGGCAAGGAAGCGGCGCTTGTTCTGCATATTGATTCAAATATAGCTTGCATCAACTTATGCTGGCGCTAGAATCAGGACGAAATTTTGAAAACTTATTCAATTGGGCTGTATGGGTATCGAATTAATCGGCATCGAAAAATCCTGGCACAAGGTGCCGGTACTGCAGCAGGTGAGCTTTCGGACTGCTCCCGGCGAGACCTTGGTATTGCTGGGCCCGAGCGGGGCAGGCAAGAGCTCTCTGCTGCGCATGATGAACTTGCTGGACACGCCGGATGCCGGTGTGTTGCGCATCGCAGACAGTGAATTTTCTTTCCCGTCCAGCCTCTCTACTGCCGAATTCAACCGTCAGGCACAGGCGCTGCGCCGCAAGGTGGGCATGGTGTTCCAGCAGTACAATCTGTGGCCGCACCTCACCGTGATGGAGAATCTGATTGAAGCGCCCGTCAAGGTGCTCGGCATGAGCCGCGAGGCGGCCATCGAGAAAGGGGCCTATCTGCTGGCCCAGCTGCAACTGGCCGACAAGCGGGACGCCTGGCCCGCACGGCTTTCCGGTGGCCAGCAGCAGCGGGTCGCCATTGCCCGGACCCTGATGATGGATCCCCAGGTGCTGCTGTTTGACGAACCGACGGCTGCCCTGGATCCCGAAATTACCAAAGAGGTGGCGGAGATCATCCGCACCCTGAGCCAGACCGGCATCACCCAGGTGGTGGTGACCCACGAAGTGGAGTTCGCCCGCAAGGTGGCCAGTCAGGTGATCTATCTGGAGAAGGGGCGGATCATCGAATCCGGCACCGCCGCCATCTTCCAGTCCCCGCAAACCAGCCGGTTTGCCGAATTCTTGATGCATTGATATTGAGTCGATAAGGAAGCTGTCATGAAAAAGAGTCTGTTGCTGATCGCCGCCATGGGTCTGCTGAGCACTTCTGTGCTGGCCAAAGAGATCAAGTTCGCCACCGAGGCAACCTATGCGCCGTTCGAATACCTGGATGACAAGAACGAGTTCCAGGGGTTTGACATCGATCTGGCCCGCGCGGTCTGCGAGCAGGCCAAGCTGGAGTGCAGCTTCCACAACCAGGCCTTCGACAGCCTGATCCCCAGCCTCAAGTTCCGTCGCTATGACGCCGTCATCGCCGCCATGGACGTGACCCCGGAGCGGGCTGCCCAGGTCGACTTCTCCGACATCTATTACGAGAACTCCGCGGTGTTCGTCGCCAAGAAAGAGACCTTCAAGGGGCCGGACGATCTGGTGGACAAGACAGTCGGCGTGCAGAACGGCACTTCTCACCAGTCCTATCTGGTGGACAACTGGGTGAGCAAGGGTCTGCTGACCGTGCCCTACGCCAGCTACCAGAGCGCCTTCCTCGACATGATGAATGGCCGCACTGACGGCGTGTTTGCCGATACGGCGGTGGCCGCCGACTGGCTCAAGCAGCACAAGGAATACGCCGTGGTGGGTACCCCGGTGACCGACGCCAAGTACTTCGGTACCGGTTTTGGCATCGCGGTGGCCAAGGGCAACCAGGAACTGCTGACCCAGCTGAACAAGGGGCTGGCCGAGATCAAGGCCAACGGCACCTATCAGAAGATCTATGACAAGTACTTCGCGCAGTAAGCCATGTTGAGCTTGTTGTTGGATGCAGCCTGGATGACCCTCGGGCTGGCCCTGGCATCCCTGGTCGGTGGCATGGTGCTGGCACTGGCATTCAGTGCGGCTGAGTTGAGCAAGCAGCGTGCGTTGGTGTGGCCCGTGGCCACCCTGACCACCTTGATCCGTGGTCTGCCCGAGTTGCTGGTGGTGCTCTTCATCTACTTCGGCTCGACCCAGGTGCTGTTCCTCATCACCGGGGAGTATGTGGAGTTCAGCCCGTTCGCCTGCGGTGTGCTGGCGCTCTCCCTGCTGTTTGCGAGCTACGCCACCCAGACCCTGCGTGCCGCCCTCAATGCGGTGCCCACGGGGCAGCGGCTGGCGGCGCAGGCGCTGGGCCTCGGCAAGGGGCACACCTTCTTTCGCATCGTGCTGCCCCAGGCCTGGCGTCACGCCCTGCCCGGGCTCGGCAACCAGTGGCTGGTGCTGTTGAAAGACACCGCTCTGGTCTCTCTCATCGGGGTGAACGAGATGATGCGTCAGGCACAGATGGCTTCGGCCAGCACCTATCAACCCTTCACCTGGTACGCCGCTGCCGCCCTCATCTATCTGGCCATCAGTCTGGTGAGTGAATTCGGCTTGAAGCAGGCGTCCCGCTATACCCGCCGTTACGGAGGCTGACCATGCAGGATTACCTGATGACCCTGCTGGGAGGGCTGGCGATCACCCTGCAGCTCACCGCGTTCAGCTTGTTGCTGGGCGTGCTGATGGCGGCCGGCATGACCTGGGTGCTGGAGCGTCGCATTCCGGTGGCGACCCAGCTGGTGCAGCTCTGGGTACTGGTCTTTACCGGTACGCCGCTGCTCATCCAGATCTTTCTCATTTACTACGGGCCTGGCCAGTTTGAATGGCTCAAGGCGGGGCCGCTCTGGCCGCTGCTCAAGCAACCCTGGTTCTGCGCCGTGCTGGCGCTCGGTTTCAATACCGCAGCCTACTCCACCCGGTTGTTCAAGGGGGCGCTCGACGCCATCCCCGCCGGTGAGGTGGAGGCCTGCCGTGCGCTCGGCTTCTCCGCCGGACAGACCCTGTGGATGAAGACCCGCCATGCCGCCCGTCGGCTGGTCCCCGCCTATTCCAACGAGGTGATCCTGGTGCTCAAGGGGAGTTCGCTCGCGAGCACCATTACCATCATGGACATCATGGGGCTGGCCCAGCGTCTCAATGCCCAGACCTATGACACTCTGGCGGTGTTCACCGTGGCCGGAGCGCTCTATCTGACCATGAATGGATTGTTAACAATTGGTTTCCGCTGGTGTGAGCGTCGGGCACTGGCTTTCCAGTCCTGAAGCAGTCACATTTACCTCTTAATGGTGAGGAGGGCACAGGAAATCTGTGTCTTTCCTCCCATTTATCGCATATTCCTCTCCGCTTTCATCGCCGCTTGTTCCCTGGCTCACAGAACCTGTGATTACAACTGTTATCAGATTGTTTTTTAGGAGGGGATCCTTTAAGGTGAGGCGCACAATAAGAATCAGCGTTAACCCAACTAGAAACAACCTTAAACCTACGCTTAGACATGGAGTTGATCATGAAAGTTGCCGTTCTGGGTGCCGCCGGTGGCATCGGCCAAGCCCTCGCTCTGCTGTTGAAAAACCGCCTGCCTGCCGGTTCCGAACTGAGCCTGTATGACATTGCCCCGGTCACTCCGGGCGTGGCGGCGGACCTGAGCCACATCCCGACTGACGTGAAAGTAAAAGGTTTCTGCGGTGAAGATCCGAGCCCGGCTCTGGTCGGCGCCGATGTCGTGCTGATCTCTGCCGGCGTGGCGCGCAAGCCCGGCATGGACCGTTCCGACCTGTTCAACATCAACGCCGGTATCGTCAAGAATCTGGTGGAGAAGTGTGCCGCTTCTTGCCCGAAAGCACTGATCGGCATCATCACCAACCCGGTCAACACCACGGTCGCCATCGCCGCCGAAGTGCTGAAGAAAGCCGGTGTCTATGACAAGCGTCGCCTGTTCGGCGTGACCACCCTGGATGTGATCCGTGGCGAGACCTTCGTGGCCGAAGCCAAGGGCCTGAACGTTGACAAGGTACGTGTCAACGTCATCGGCGGTCACAGTGGCGTGACCATTCTGCCGCTGCTCTCCCAGGTTGAAGGCGCCAGCTTCACCGCTGAGGAAGTGGCTGCCATGACCAAGCGCATTCAGAATGCCGGTACCGAAGTGGTGGAAGCCAAGGCCGGTGGCGGTTCCGCCACTCTCTCCATGGGTCAGGCAGCCTGCCGTTTCGGTCTGTCGCTCATCAAGGGTCTGCAAGGGGAAGCCAACGTCATCGAGTGTGCCTATGTGGAAGGCAACGGTGAGCACGCCACCTTCTTCGCGCAGCCGGTGCTGCTCGGCAAGAACGGTGTCGAAACCGTGCTGGACTACGGCAAGCTGAGCGCCTTCGAGCAGGAAGCGATGGACAGCATGCTGGCCACCCTGAAGGCCGACATCCAGCTGGGCGTCGACTTCGTCAAGTAAGTCTCTACGTCGACCGCAAGGGGAGCCCAGGCTCCCCTTTGTCATTTTCGGGGCTGGGTGTGGCGGGCTAAGGAGATGGCCCTGGCTGCCGATAACAGAAGGCAGCAGGAGATCCCTATGATAAAACCAAGAACCCTCATCGCCATTATCGGTGTGTGCAGCTTACCCTTGCAGGGGGCGGAGTCCACCTCGGCCGCCGCGCCCACCCAGGCGGTGGCGGCTGCAGCCGCGCCGCCATCCGCGGCGTCTGCATCCTTGTCACCGGCCTCATCATCGGCCCAGCCAGCCCTGACGCCAGCCTCTTCTGTCGCCACGCCATCCCTCCCTGTGTCAGCAGTTCCAGCCCAGGCGCCATCCGCATCCGCACCTGTACCGTCCGCACCGGCAGCTGCGCCGCTGCCCAGGGCGACGACGCAGGCACCCGCTGCTGCGGGAGAGTTGCAGGCCGTGCCGCTCTATCGCCAGGACGAACTGCTCAACTGGATAGAGCAGGGGCGCCATCTGGCCCGGGTGAAGCAGGACAGGTGCCAGCTCACCCAGGATATCGAGGCGCGGGCCTCGGTGATGAAGATCCCTGCCTATCAGTTCCTCTGGGGAGACATGCTGGCCTGGGGAGTTTGCACCAAGCCGGACGCCCAGATCGGGGTGCAGTACATGTGGGAGGCCGCCAACCAGGGGCTGGCGCCGGCGCTGGAACAGCTTGGCCGCTATTACTGGAAGGGGATCCTGGTCCAGAAGGATCTGGTGCGGGCCGAGACCCTGATGCGGGAAGCCGCGAGCCTCGGCTTCTTGCGGGCACAGATGGAGTGGGTGGAGATGTTGCTGCAGGGCATGGGGAGTCCCCTGGATTATGAGGAGGCGTATCACTGGCTGCACGGCGCCGTCATCGGCGACAAGGCCATGCACCAGAAGGCGGCGAGCCTGCTCAGCCGGCTCGGCAACCGGATGCCCGCCAATGCCATCGCCCGTGCCAAGGCGATGCACTGAGTGCTGGTAGCCCGCTTTGATATTACAAGGCCCACGAAGCTGTGCTTGTGGGCCTTGTGCATTTTCCCGGTCAGGGGAGAGATCAGAGGTCCTGATGGGGGCCGAAGACCTCGTAGTGCATCCGCTCGGCAGGCACGCCCACATTCTCCAACTGAGCTTTGACTGCCTTCATGAACGGGACAGGGCCGCAGAAATAGTAGTGGGCGTCGGCCGGAATGAGGTCGGTGACCTGCTCCAGTGCCAGAGTGCCGCTGAAGTCGTAATCCTCTCCTTTGACATCCTGCTCCCCCGGCTCCCGATACCAGACCCGGCTCTCCAGTTTCCCGTGGTGCCTGCTCTTTGCCCGGATCTCGTCCCTGAACGCGTGGTGGGCGCCGTGTTCGCAGGCATGAAGCCAGCGAATATCCATATCCGGGCCCTCGGCCAGCAAGTGGTTGAGCATGCTCAGCATGGGGGTGAGGCCGACCCCGGCGGAGATCAGCACCACGGGCGTGTCTGTCACCTCTTGCAGGAAGAAGTCGCCGGCCGGCGGCATGATGTCGACCGTGTCACCGATGTGAAGATGATCATGCAACAGGTTGGAGGCCTGACCCCTGAGTTCGCGCTTGACGCTGATGCGGTAGTCGCGGCCATTGGGGGCGTCCGAGAGGGAGTACTGGCGGATCTCCTGATGCTCGAGGGCGGGATGAACCAGCTTGATACTGAGATATTGCCCCGGTTTGAAACGCAACACGGGGTTGCCATCGAGGGGGGCCAGGACGAAAGAGGTGATGAGTTCACTCTCCTGACGCTTCTCCTTGATGATGAAAGGGCGGGTTCCCTGCCAACCACCGTCCTGGCTTGCCTTTTCCCGATAGAGCTCGCTCTCCCGGCCGATAAAGATGTCGGCCAGCACACCGTACGCCTTGCCCCAGGCGGTAAGGACCTCCTCCGTGACAGCGTTGCCACCCATTTCTTTGAGCGTGGCCAAGAGATGACTACCCACAATGTGATATTGTTCCGGCTGGATCAGGAAACCCGTGTGTTTGTGGGCGATGCGTTCAACGGCTCCGGCCAGGGCCCCCAGATTGTCGATGTTCCTGGCATAGGCCGCCACCGCACTGAACAGTGCCAAGGGTTGTCCCCCGCTACGCTGGTGAGCCAGGTTGAAGACATCCTTCAACTCGGGATTGTGGCTGAACATGCGCTGATAAAAGTGCCGTGTGAGGTCAGGGCCCGCCGATTCGAGCAAAGGAATGGTGCTCTTGATGACGGCGATGGTGGCTTGGTCTAACATAGGAGGTCCTTTCTAATTGAACATCTGGAATGTCACTTATTAAGTTGCATCCTAAATGTTTAATTGATCTGGATCAATCATCAATTCTTCGCGCTAGGCGCTACAGGCACTATGAGACTAACGAGCTATACCGATTTTGGATTGAGAGCCCTGCTCTATCTGGCCACCCTGCCGGAGGGGGAACTGTCGAGCGTGGCCAAGGTATCCGCCTTGTACGACGTATCCCGCAACCACATGGTGAAGGTGGTGAACCAGTTGGTGAAACTGGGCTATCTGCAGTCACAACGCGGCAAGAATGGTGGCATCCGCATGGCGCGCTCCCCCGACGAGATCAATATCGGGCAAGTGATCCGGGCATTGGAAGGCAATCTGGACGGGATCGACTGCAGCTCCCCGGTCTGCCATATCGTCTCCGTCTGTCTGCTCAAGAGTGCCTTGAAGGAGGCGATGAACGCCTTCCTCGCGGTGATGGATGGCTATACGCTGCAGGATTTGCTGGCAAACCGTGACGAGTTGCAGCAGGTGTTCGGTGAGCTCATCCCCACTCTGGTGCTGGAGCCGGATGACGAGAGCGAGTGAAACAAAAAGGCTGCCATCGGCAGCCTTTTTTCAATCCTCGTACCCTGAATCGTCCCGGTACAGGTGCGGCATGATCCTCGCCATCTTCACCATGTTGTTCTCCACTTCGAGAATCTCGATAGGGTAGCCCGCCAGCCTGACACTGATGTTGGGTTGGGGGATCTCCTCAAGGTACTCCAGGATGGCGCCATTGAGGGTCCGTGGGCCGTCCATGGGCAGGTGCCAGTCCATCTCCTTGTTCAGCTCGCGGATGCTGGCGGAGCCTTCAACCAGGAAGGAGCCGTCCGGCTGGGGATGGATCTCGTCACTCGGGGTCGGTGTCATGGAGGTGGTGAAGTCACCGACAATCTCTTCCAGGATGTCGTCCAGGGTGATCAGCCCCTGAATATCGCCATATTCGTCGACGATAAGGCCAATTCGCTCCTTGTTGCGCTGGAACTTGGCCAACTGCACGTTGAGGGGGGTCCCCTGGGGGATGAAATAGATGGGGTCGACTTCCCGCAGCAGGCTGGACTTGCTGAACTGATCCCGGGCGACCAGTCTCAGGGCGTCCCGTGAGTGCAGGAAGCCGACGACGTCATCGATGTTGTCGCGATAGAGCAGGATCTTGGTGTGGGCGCAGTGGGCCAGCTGGCGCAGTATGATCTTCCAGTCGTCATTGATGTCGATGGCGGAGATCTCGCTGCGCGGGACCATGATGTTCTCCACCGTCATCTTGTCGAGATCCAGAATGCTTATCAGCATCTCCTGGTGGTGCTTGGGAATGAGATTGCCCGCCTCGTTGACGATGGTGCGCAGCTCTTCGGAATTGAGGGAATCATCCTTGTTGTGCTCGAGACGCAAGAGTTTCAGCAGCAGGTTCGTGATGCTGTTGATGAGCCAGACAAGGGGGGCGAACGGCACCATCAGCCCCTTGAGGATCCAGGAGGCAGGGTAGGCTATCCGCTCGGGGAACATGGCCGCCAGTGTCTTGGGGGTGACTTCCCCGAATACCAGTACCACCAGGGTCAGCCCGAAGGTGGCAATGGCGACGCCGAGATCCCCGAAAAGCCGGATGCAGACGATGGTCGCGATGGCGGAGGCCAGGATGTTGACCAGATTGTTGCCGATGAGAATGAGGCCAAGCAGGCGGTCCGGCCTGGCCAGCAGCTTCTCGACCCGGCGGGCAGCCTTGTGCTTGGTCTGGGCCAGATGCCGCAGCTTGTAGCGGTTGAGCGACATCAGACCGGTTTCGGAACTGGAGAAGAAGGCTGACAAAAGGATCAAGATAACGAGAACAATCAGCAATGTACTCGTTGAGATACTGTCCAAGAAGGGCTCCTGTAAGGATGGTTGGGGAATGTTCGTGTGTCAGCTAAGCAGCACTTCCTTGACGAAACGGCTGCCAAAATAGGCCAGTGTCAGGATGAAGCTGCCGATGAGGCTCAGCATGATGACCTTGCGGCCGCGCCAGCCACGGGTATGGTGACCCCAGAGCAGCAGAGCGTAGACGCACCAGGCCAGGATAGAGAGGATGGCCTTGTGGGACTTGCCCTGGGCAAACATGTCTTCCAGGAAGAACAGGCCGGATGCGATGGAGAGGGTCAGCAGCAGCAGACCTGCGGAAATGAGCTGAAACAGGCGCTTCTCCACCGTCATCAGGGGTGGCATGGCTGGCAGGTGGCTGATCTTTCTGGATTTCAGTTGTCTGTCCAGGCAGGCAAGCTGGAGGGCAAACAAGCAGGCGATCATCAGTACCGAATAGGCCATCAGCGCGAGGCCTATGTGCAGCAGCAACTGGGGGTGCGCTTCCAGATGGGTGATGTAGCGGCCGGGAATGAGCGCGCTGGCCGCCAGCAGCAGGGCTGAAAAACTGTAGACGACGGGCAGCAGGATCCAGCCGTTGAAGCGTCGGGTGACGCAGGTCATGAAGCAACTGATGATAAGGCTGACCAGGGACGCCACGTTCAACATGCTGAGATTCTGGCCGGAATGGGTGGCCAGCACTTCGCTGCCCACCGCCATGCCATGGGCGGTCAGGGCCAGGCCGACACAGGCGAACAGCGACACTTGCCCGACGGGCTTGGCGCTGAGCAGCAGGTGCAGTGAGGCGATGATGGCCAGCAGGTAAAACGCCAGGGCCAGAACAGAGATCACGATCATAACCAGGTCGTTGTCAAACAAGCTTTATGGATAAGAGGGGCAGTATACCTTGCACAAGATATGCTCGCCAGTTGTGCCAGAGGCTAACTGCCCACATATAAGTAGGCGTTGATGGTCACCGTGCGGCGAATAATCGTCCTCCGGCGTTGACTGGGGTATACTGCCCTCCATTTGTTGACCTGCCCGTTCGATGGCAGGCCGCCGCGGCAAGCGGCGAGTAATCGTCCCTAGAGTGCTGACCGGGGTATAATGCCCCCAGTGTCACGCCAAGAACCGGAAAGCGTCATGTTTGAGAATTTGACTGAACGACTCTCGCGCACCCTGCGCAATGTCAGCGGCCGCGGCCGCCTGACCGAAGAGAACATCAAGGATACCCTGCGCGAAGTCCGCATGGCGTTGCTCGAGGCGGACGTCGCCCTGCCGGTGGTGCGCGATTTCGTGGCGCGCGTCAAGGAACGTGCCGTGGGCCAGGAAGTGGCCAAATCCCTGAGTCCGGGCCAGGCCTTCATCAAGATCGTCCATGGCGAACTGGTCACCGTGATGGGGGAGGCCAACGAACAGCTCAACCTGGCTGCCCAGCCGCCGGCCATCATCCTGATGGCAGGTCTTCAGGGGGCCGGTAAGACCACTACGGTCGGCAAATTGGCCAAACTGCTCAAGGAGCGCAGCAAGAAGAAGGTGCTGGTGGTCAGTGCGGACGTCTACCGTCCGGCGGCGATCAAGCAGCTTGAGACCCTTGCGGGCGACATCGGTGTCGACTTCTTCCCGAGTGATGCCAGCCAGAAACCGATCGCCATTGCCACTGCCGCCATCGATCAGGCGCGCAAGAAGTTCTATGACGTGGTGATCGTCGATACTGCCGGTCGTCTGCACGTCGATGGCGAAATGATGGCGGAGATCCAGGATCTGCACGCCACCATCAAGCCGGTCGAAACCCTGTTCGTGGTGGATGCCATGACAGGCCAGGATGCCGCCAATACCGCCAAGGCCTTCAACGAGGCGCTGCCGCTCACCGGTGTGATCCTTACCAAGGCAGACGGTGATGCCCGCGGTGGTGCCGCACTGTCGGTGCGTCACATCACCGGCAAACCGGTCAAGTTCATCGGTATGGGCGAGAAGACCGACGCGCTGGAGCCGTTCCATCCGGATCGTCTCGCCTCCCGCATCCTCGGCATGGGGGATGTGCTCTCTCTCATCGAAGAGGTGGAGCGCAACGTCGATAAAGAGAAGGCGGCCAAGCTGGCCAGCAAGGTCAAGAGTGGCAAGGGCTTCGATCTGGAAGACTTCCGTGAGCAGCTGGCCCAGATGCGCAACATGGGTGGCATGATGGGGATGCTCGACAAGCTGCCCGGCATGTCCGGCCTGCCGGACAACATCAAGGATCAGATGGATGACAAGCTCACCGTGCGGATGGAGGCCATCATCAGCTCCATGACGCCGAAAGAGCGTGCCCATCCCGATCTCATCAAGGGCTCCCGCAAGCGCCGCATCGCTGCGGGCTCCGGCATGCAGGTCCAGGACGTGAACAAGCTGCTCAAGCAGTTCACCGAGATGCAGCGCATGATGAAGAAGATGTCCGGCAAGGGCGGCATGCGCAAGATGATGGGCCAGATGAAGAACATGCTGCCCCCCGGATTCGGTGGTGGCGGTCGCGGTCCGTTCTGATTTTCCTGTTGGTCAGGCAGAAAGGCTCACCTTGGTGAGCCTTTTTCATGCCAATCCCTGCGCAAAAAATAGCTGGCTTGGTTGCAATTATTACGAATCCAAGTAGAATTACGCGGCTTATTTTAAGCTAGGGTCTGCGTATTTGCAGGCCTTGTTCATTAGATGTTTATGAGGACGATATGGTAACCATTCGTTTACAACGTGGTGGCGCGAAAAAGCGTCCGTTCTACCAGGTAGTAGTTGCTGACAGCCGTAACGCCCGTGACGGTCGTTTCATCGAGCGCGTCGGTTTCTTCAACCCGGTTGCTGCTGGTAACGCTGAAAAGCTGAACCTGGACCTGGCTCGTATCGAGCATTGGGTTGCTACTGGTGCCGCTGTTTCTGACCGCGTTGCCAAGCTGATCAAAGACGCTGCCAAAGCTGCTTAATCAGCCAAACGGTAGGGAGTTAAGGTGGAAAAACCTGTAGTTCTGGGCACCCTGGGGACCGTTTACGGGATCAAGGGCTGGCTTAAAGTGAACTCCTTCACCGATGTTGCCGAAGCGATTTTCGATTACAACCCCTGGCTGATCAATCAGAACGGGGCGTGGCGTGAAATCCGGGTGTCATCCTGGAAGCGTCACAACAAGGGTCTGATCTGCAAACTCGATGGTATCGATGTGCGTGAGGATGCCCTGGCATTGACCAACGTCGAGATTGGCGTCCCCGCCGATCTGTTGCCTGCGTTGCCCGAAGGGGAGTTCTACTGGCGTGACCTCATTGGTTGCACCGTGGTAACCACCAAGGGATACGACCTGGGCAAGGTGACCGAATTGATGGAAACCGGCTCCAACGATGTGTTGGTGGTTGAGGCCAATGTAAAAGATGCCTTTGGTGCAAAGGAGCGGTTGATACCGTTCCTGGAAGAGCAGGTGATCAAGAATATTGATCTGACTGCTCGAACAATCGAAGTTGATTGGGATCCTGGTTTCTAGTTTCCCGCGCTAACACGGGTGCCGGAGGTTTCTTATGTGGATTGGGGTCATTAGCCTCTTCCCGGAAATGTTCCGAGCCATTACCGAGCACGGGGTAACGGGTCGGGCCGTCAAGAGTGGCCTGCTGCAGATTGAGTGCTGGAACCCTCGGGACTTCACCCACGACAAACACCGTACGGTCGATGATCGTCCTTATGGTGGTGGGCCCGGCATGTTGATGATGGTTCAGCCGCTGCGTGATGCCATTCATGCAGCCAAGCAAGCGGCGGGAGACGGGGCGAAAGTCATCTATCTCTCTCCTCAGGGACGCAAGCTGACTCAAGCGGGCGTGACCGAGTTGGCGACGAATCAGAAACTGATTCTGGTCGCCGGTCGATACGAAGGTATCGATGAGCGCGTGATACAAACCGAAGTCGACGAAGAGTGGTCTATCGGGGATTACGTGTTAAGTGGTGGCGAGTTGCCTGCCATGACCCTGATCGATGCGGTTTCGCGTCTGGTCCCGGGGGTCTTGGGTGATCAGGCCAGTGCCGAGCAGGACTCCTTCACGGATGGGCTGCTGGATCATCCCCACTATACTCGGCCGGAGGTGTTGGATGGGCTGACGGTGCCCGAGGCGCTGACAAGCGGCAATCACGAAGTGATTCGGCGCTGGCGACTCAAGCAATCGCTCGGACGAACCTGGCAGAGAAGGCCGGAACTTATTAACAACCTAGCTCTGACTGACGAGCAAGAATCACTTCTTGCCGAGTATGTCCGCGAAGTGCGTGACAGCGTTAAGTAGAGTTTTCAGTTTATCCTAGGTAAGGAAAGACAATGAGCAAGATTATTCAGCAGCTTGAACAAGAGCAACTGCGTACCGACATCCCGGCTTTTGCCCAGGGCGACACCGTACGTGTTCAAGTTCGTGTTAAAGAAGGTGGTAAAGAGCGTCTGCAGGCTTTCGAAGGCATCGTGATTGCCAAGCGTAACCGCGGTCTGCACTCTGCTTTCACCGTTCGCAAGATCTCCAACGGCGAAGGTGTTGAGCGCGTATTCCAGACTCACTCTCCGCTGATCCACAGTGTAGAACTGAAGCGTCGTGGTGATGTTCGCCGCGCCAAACTGTACTACCTGCGCAACCTGTCCGGCAAAGCTGCTCGTATCAAAGAGAAGCTCAACTAATTCGATTCGAATTGGTGTCGGTATGTCGGCGAAAAGCTCGACAGGTAGTGAAAAGGCTCGCCAATGGCGAGCCTTTTTTGTATCCGCTTTCGGGTGTTCCAGCTCAACCTGGCTGGCTGACCCGCACCACAGAGTTGTCCCTTCCGAAGGGGCCGGGCACATAGTCATCCGCTTCCCAATCGTTGTCGTAGAGGGTCTCCCCGTTCGGTTGCACCAGCTGATAGCAGTATTCGAAATGGCTGGGACCATCGGTGGGCAGGTTGAGTGTCGCCTTGAACTCCCCGCTCTTCATTCTTTTCAGTTCTATGGGCTGCCACTGGCTGAATTCACCCAGCAGCAGTACCTGTTCGGCCTCGCCTGCGGCCTCCTTTTCCACGGCGAAGGTCACCTTGACCTCGGGACGCGATTTCAGAAATTGCTTGTTGATCGGCATGTTGACTCCTTGTCACTGGCTGCGAAGAAAGTAGTGCTGGTTATTTTTATATCACTTTATGACAAGGATGTTGATAAACAGGATCAAAGGGGGAGGGCAAAATGGCGCTGTAGGAGTTGATGGGTGAACTCGATCTTGAGGTAGAAGCCCCGTGGTAGCGTCATGATGGGTTGGCCATTGCGGCCGATGGCGCGGGTCAGCGCCTTGCTGTTGGCCGCCTTGGGGCGCAGCTGCAATACCTGGCCGTGGCGGGCGCTGATCTGCTCGACTTCCCCCAGCACTATCATGTCCATCAGCTCTTCCCAGTCCTGGCGCAGCAGCTGTTCTTCCTCCTCGCTCGGACTCCACAGCAGGGGCATGCCGACGCGGCGCTCGCCGACCGGGATCTCGCGGCTCCCTTCCACCGGGATCCAGAGGACCCGTGACAGCTTGTTGCGCACGTTCGACTCTTCCCAGCGCTGGCCGCTGACCCCGATGAGGGGGGCCACGCAGACAAAGGTGGTTTCCAGCGGGCGCCCTTGAGGATCGACGGGGATCGTCTTGAGCTCGATACCGAGATCCGGAAAATCCTGCTCGGGACGGCTACCTGCACTGGCCCCCAGCTGCCACTCGATCAACTGCCCTGTCCAGCCCTTGTCACGCCTGAGATCCCGCGGTACGGGGATGCCCGCCGTTGCGGCAAGCTGGGCCAGAGTGAAGCCCGCCATGGTGTAGGCTCGACTGAGCAGCTCTTGTTCTGACTGGGGATTGGCGGGCATGAGGGCTCCTGTGAGTGAGAACGGCCTTGGCAAGGTGGATCCTTGCCAAGGATCGTCGATTTTGTAACCGATCCCTGTCCAGCTATGCACAGAGGGGGGGAGATCGTTGATTTATGTATATCGCAATGATTTTAAAGGAATTTGGCTTTTTTCTCCAGCCTGGTAAAGGGGGAGATCTCCGCCCGACTGAGTTGTCCAAGGGTTTGGGTTGGCTGTTTCACATACTTATCCACAGAAATCTTGGATAACTGGGAGAAAGTGGTGATACGGAGCTCGTCATAAGAAATAAATGTGAGAGCACGCCAATTTTTCTCGCCATTTCGGTGCAGATAGTGCGCCATATCTGTGGATAAATCAGCCTTGGTGGATCTTTGAGCAGTCGAACTTGTTCACAATTGACATGGAGGATCCTTGGGGGCGAAACGCATGGATCCAGATCCAGTAATCAAAGTCTAAGTTTATGTATTTAAATGCATATTCTGTTATTTGATGAATCGGTTATGATATGACTCCGTGAGAGGGTGCAGTATCAAACTACTGTATATACCTGCTTGATCACAGGTTTATGCACAGTCTGGGTGGGCAACTTGCCCGGCTTGTGCTCCTGGTTTGTTTATAACTTTGCTTGAAATAGCAAGTTATTCATGAATGGAAGATGACAGTCCCTGTTTGCCGCCACGGAGTGAATGTGGAACAATCCCTTTATAGATTCAGCCTTTATAAGGTGATCACGTGATAGATGGTGACGGATTTCGTCCCAATGTCGGCATCGTGATCTGTAACCGTGACGGACAAGTATTGTGGGCTAAGCGCTATGGGCAGCACTCCTGGCAGTTTCCGCAGGGGGGGGTTGATGATGGTGAATCGCCGGAACAGGCCATGTATCGTGAGCTGTATGAGGAGATAGGCCTCAAGCCGGACGATGTGACCATACTGGCGACCAGTCGCAACTGGCTGAAGTATCGTTTACCCAAGCGTCTTGTCCGTTGGGACAGTTCACCGGTCTGTATTGGCCAGAAGCAGAAATGGTTTTTGTTGCAGCTCGATCCCGGCAAAGAGTCCAGGATCCAGTTTGGCTGTCATGGTCACCCGGAATTTGATGATTGGCGTTGGGTCAGCTTCTGGTACCCGGTTCGCCAGGTCGTCTCCTTCAAGCGGGAAGTTTACCGCCGGGTGATGAAGGAGTTTGCCCCGCTGGCGATGCCAGTCCCCGTGGTGCAGGCTAATCGAAAGGATGGGCGGCGCAACCGCTCGCGCTAAGGAGCATGACTAGTTGCTGACGGAACTCAGACGCATCGTGGAGAGCATGGCCGAGGCCAATACCCTCGAACAGGCCCTGCAAGCATTGGTAAGCCAGACCAGGCTCGCCATGACGGTGGACTGCTGCTCCGTCTATGTCGCCGAGCCCGAGATGCGGCGCTACCGGCTGGCGGCCACCGATGGTCTTGCCGAGTCGGCCGTGGGCAAGGCCACCCTGCCATTCGAGCAGGGCATCGTCGGTCTGGTGGGTCAGCGTGAAGAGCTGATCAACCTGGCCGATGCGCCCGCACACCCCAGTTTCAAGTTCCTGCCCGATGTGGCCGAGGAGGCGTTCCGCTCCTTCCTCGGTGCACCCATCATGCACCAGCGCCAGGTGGTGGGCATTCTGGTGGTACAGCAGAAGGAGAGCCGCTTCTTCGATGAGGGGGAAGAGTCCTTCATGGTCACGCTGGCGGCGCAGCTCGCTGCCCGTATCGCCCATGCCCAGGCCAAGGGGTGGTTGCAGAAGACGGACTGGAGCAAGCCGCTGCGCGGCATCGCCGGGGCCAGCGGCATCGCCATCGCCAAGGCCTGGGTGTGGCGTCCGCGCAAGGCGCTCAACACCATCACCCCGCGCAAGGACGAGGATCATGCCAAGCAGCTGGCCCGTCTCGAGCTGGCGGTGGAGGAGGTGCGCCACGATCTTGAGAGCCTGGCCCTGCGCTTTCGCGAGAGTTACAGCCAGGACTCGGTCGCCATCTTCGACATCTATCTGCACCTGCTTAACGATCCCGGCTACATCAAGCCCATCCGCAACAAGGTCAGCAAGGAACACTGGACGGCGATCTCGGCGGTCAAACTCATCAGCGATCGGCTGATAGAGCAGTTCAAGGGGATGAAGGATCCCTATCTGCGGGAGCGCTCCACCGATGTGAAAGACATCGCCCAGCGGCTCATCAGCCGGCTGGTGCAGGACGAACCCGAGCAGCTCACCATCGGCGAACCCGTGGTGCTGGTCGCCGATGAAGTAACGGCCACCATCCTTGCGGAGATCCCGCGGGAATTCCTGAGCGGCGTGGTGTCGCTCAAGGGGGGGACCAACTCCCACGCCGCCATCCTGGCCCGTGCCATGGGGGTGGCTGCCATCATGGGGGTGGATCTGCCCCTCGGCGACATCGGCGGGCGCACCCTGGTCATCGATGGCTACAGCGGCGATCTCTTCATCGAACCCAACCAGGTGATCCTGACCGAGTACCGACAACTGCTGAGCGAGGAGCGGGCGCTGGATACCCTAGTGCGAAGCGTCGACAACCAGCCCTCCGAGACCGCCGACGGCACGCCTGTCTCTCTGCTGCTCAATGCCGGCCTCAGCGCCGATACCGAGATCTCCCTCAACCATCTGGCGGACGGCGTCGGACTCTATCGCACCGAGATCCCCTTCATGCTGCAGGACAGCTTCCCCTCGGAGTGGGAGCAGACGGCGCGCTATCGCGGGATCCTGGAGACCTACCGGGACAGGCCGGTCTGCATGCGCACCCTGGACGTGGGAGGGGACAAGCAACTGCCCTACTTCCCCATCGTGGAGGAAAATCCCTTCCTTGGCTGGCGGGGGATCCGGCTCACCCTGGATCACCCCGAGCTCTTCCTGGTTCAGCTCAAGGCCATGCTGCGGGCCAGCGAAGGGCTGGACAATCTGGCCATCATGCTGCCGATGATCAGCAGCGTCAGTGAGATCAAGGCCTCCCGCCGGTTGCTGGATCAGGCCTGGCGCGAGGTGTCGGAGGAGGCGGCGAGCCGCGATGCGGTGATCCGCTACCCCAGTCTCGGAGTGATGATAGAAGTCCCCTCCGCGCTGTACATCCTGCCGGAGATGGCGCCGCTCATCGACTTCTGGTCGGTGGGCAGCAACGACCTGACCCAGTACCTGCTGGCGGTGGATCGCAACAATGCCCGTGTCGCCAGCATCTACGACGCCTTCCACCCCGCGGTGATCCGCGCCCTGCAGCTGCTGGTCGATGCCTCTCAGCGCTACCACAAGCCGGTCTCGGTCTGTGGCGAGCTGGCCGGCGATCCGGTCGGCGTGCTGCTGCTGCTGGCCATGGGCTATCGCCGCTTCAGCATGAATACCCACAATATTTCGCGCATCAAGTACGTGCTGCGTCAATCCGACCTCGGGGAGCTGAAGACGCTGCTGGCCGATGGCCTCAAGCACGACAATCCCCACGTGCTGCGCGGCCTGTTTGCCCGCTACCTGGAAGAACACGGGCTGGGCGGCTTGCTGCGGGCGGGCCACAAGGTCAGGCTGCCAGATTGATATTCAGTCTTGTTCCTGCTGGCGAATGATCGGAGAATGCGGCTTTTCCTATGACTGGGGCCGCTTATGCAGCACGACGGATATTGGATTTTCTCGCAGATTGATCCCGTAGCATTCAGTTTGGGACCACTATCGGTTCGCTGGTATGGTCTCATGTACCTGTTCGGCTTCGCCTTCGCCATGTGGCTGGCGGGCCGTCGCGCCGATGCGCCGAACAGCGGCTGGACCCGCAACGAGGTCTCCGACCTGCTGTTCTACGGCTTCCTCGGGGTCATTCTCGGTGGCCGCATCGGCTACGTGCTGTTCTACAATTTCGATCTCTTCCTCGCCGACCCGACCTACCTGTTCAAGATCTGGACCGGGGGCATGTCGTTCCACGGTGGTCTCATCGGGGTCATCACCGCCATGATCTGGTTTGCCCACAAGACCCAGCGCCACTTCTTCACCGTGGCCGACTTCGTGGCGCCGCTCATCCCCTTTGGCCTCGGCGTCGGTCGCATCGGCAACTTCATGAATGGCGAGCTGTGGGGGCGGGTCACCGATGTGCCCTGGGCCATCATCTTCCCGGAGGCGGGCCCCGAGCCGCGCCATCCGTCCCAGCTCTACCAGTTCGCCCTGGAAGGGGTGGTGCTCTTCATCATCCTGAACCTGTTCTGGCGCAAGCATCCACCCCGCGGCGCCATCTCAGGCCTGTTCCTGCTGTTCTACGGCCTGTTCCGCTTCCTGGTGGAGTTCGTCCGTCAGCCGGACAGCCAGCTGGGCCTCTACTTCAACGAGATCAGCATGGGCCAGATCCTCTCCACCCCGATGATAGTGGCGGGGGCGCTCATGGTCTGGGCCGCCTATAAACAGCCCCGTCTGTTCGGCAATGCGCCCAAGGAGGCCAAGTAATGCGTGCCTATCTCGACCTGATGCAGAAGATCCTGGACGAGGGGACAGTCAAATCCGATCGTACCGGGACCGGGACCGTTTCCCTGTTTGGTCATCAGATGCGCTTCAATCTGGCGGAAGGCTTCCCGCTGGTGACCACCAAGAAGTGTCACCTGCGCTCCATCATTCACGAGCTGCTCTGGTTCCTCGACGGCGATACCAATATCGCCTACCTCAAAGAGAACGGCGTCAGCATCTGGGACGAGTGGGCCGACGAGAACGGCGATCTGGGCCCGGTCTACGGCGCCCAGTGGCGCTCCTGGCCGACCGCCGACGGGGCTGTCATCGACCAGATCCAGAAGGCGGTGGACGACATCAGGCAAAACCCGGATTCTCGCCGCATCATCGTCTCCGCCTGGAACGTGGGCGAGCTGGACAAGATGGCGCTCGCTCCCTGCCACGCCTTCTTCCAGTTCTATGTGGCGGACGGCAAGCTCTCCTGCCAGCTCTACCAGCGCAGTTGCGATGTCTTCCTCGGCCTGCCGTTCAACATCGCGAGCTACGCCCTGCTGACCCACATGATGGCCCAGCAGTGTGACCTCGAGGTGGGGGACTTCGTCTGGACCGGGGGCGACGTGCATCTCTATGCCAACCACATGGAGCAGACGGCGCTGCAGCTCAGCCGTGAGCCGCGGCCCTTGCCGCAGCTGGTGATCAAGCGCAAGCCGGACTCCATCTTCGACTACAGGTTCGAGGACTTCGAGATCCAGGGCTATGATCCCCATCCCGGCATCAAGGCCCCCGTTGCCATCTGAGGGGCCCCTTGCCCCCCGGAGACGGACAGTGAAGACGGTTCGACACTCCTGTTCCATTGGCGCCTGCGGGCGCCTTTTTCATGCCTCATGTGAATTGTTATGCATTTTTTGGCGTGAGGAACTGGGGGGAAGGGGAGGGGAAGACGGTGCTTATAGCAGACACAATCCATTTTGCCTTCGGTTTTTTCGTTGTTACTGGCTGTTAGAAACGATTTTTCATTGAACTACTCGACCCCTAGACTGAAAAGATGCAATTTTACGGGTAGTTAGACATGAGCGATGTATTCAAGCGTTTTCTCAAACTGGAGTCCGCTTCCGGAATAATTCTGATCCTGGCCGCCTTGTTGGCCATGGGCCTGGCGAACTCGGCCCTGGCGCAGCACTATCAGAGCTTCCTCAATACCGAGGTGCAGGTTCGCATCGCGGCTCTCGACATCAACAAGCCGCTGCTGCTCTGGATCAACGACGGCTTCATGGCGATCTTCTTCCTGCTGGTCGGCCTCGAAGTGAAGCGCGAGATGCTGGAGGGGGCGCTCTCCTCCCGGGTGCAGGCCACCTTCCCGGCCATTGCCGCCGTGGGCGGCATGCTGGCCCCCGCGCTCATCTACAGCCTCTTCAACTACGGGGACGAGGCCACCCGGGCTGGCTGGGCCATCCCGGCCGCGACCGACATCGCCTTCGCCCTCGGGGTGATGGCATTGCTGGGCAAGCGGGTACCGACCAGCCTCAAGGTCTTCCTGCTGGCCTTGGCCATCATGGATGACCTGGGGGTCATCATCATCATCGCCTTGTTCTATACCCAGCAGTTGTCGCTGACCGCGCTGGCGATAGGTGTGGTGGCCACCTTGACCCTGCTGTGGATGAACCGCCGTGGTGAGGACAGAATTGGCCTCTACATGCTGGTGGGGCTGGTGCTCTGGGTCGCGGTGCTCAAGTCCGGCGTCCACGCGACGTTGGCCGGTGTGGTGGTGGGCTTTATGATCCCGCTGAACGGCAAGCGCTATGCGTCACCGCTCAAGCATCTGGAGCATGTGCTGCACCCCTGGAGCGCCTTCCTGATCCTGCCACTGTTCGCCTTTGCGAATGCGGGGGTCTCTCTGGAGGGGATCTATCTCTCGGCCCTGCTCAACCCGCTTCCCATGGGCATCATACTGGGCCTCTTCGTCGGCAAGCCGCTCGGGATCTTCACCATCAGCTGGCTGGCGGTGAAAACCGGTGTCGCCCAGCTGCCGCAAGGAGTGAACTTCAGACAAATCTTTGCCGTCAGCATCCTGTGTGGCATCGGCTTCACCATGTCGATGTTCATCGCGTCGCTGGCGTTCGAGCATGGCGGACTGGACTACGGCAGCTACTCGCGCCTCGGGATCCTGGCGGGGTCCACCCTGGCGGCCGTGACCGGTTATATCGCCCTGCGGATGGCGCTGCCCAATCGGGAGGCGAATCAAAGCACGGAGGGGTTATGAAACGACTCGGATGGTTAGTCATGCTGGCGAGTCCTGTGGTCTGGGGAAACGGGCTGGCCGATTGCCAGCAGGATGCGGCCTCGGCCGGTTGTTCGGCCTATCTCAACGGGGTGGTCGACAGCGCCCTGATGCTGGGGGACAAGCAGGCCAAGGCCCGGTTTGGCGAGACCTTCGCCGAGCGGGCCCTGAGCAGCCGGGCCGGCGAGCGGGTCAAGCAGTCCAACAAGCGCTACTGCTCCGAGCGGATGCCGGATCCCGTTCGCCTCAAGGCCCATCTGCAGGCGCAGTTCGACGCGAACAAGGTTGACTCGATCAGCGACATGTATGACATTCTGGCGGTTGAACTCAGCTGCTATCGGAGCCCGCCTGGCGCGGGAACCCCATCGGATGTCACACCTTAATTACAATCACCTCTACTATTTTTGGATGACGCAGAAGAAGGGCTCCGTCACGCAGGCGGCGGAAGCCCTCTTCCTGACCCCCCAGACCGTCACCGGCCAGATAAAGCTGCTCGAGCAGCGCCTCGGTGGTAAGTTGTTGATCAGAAAAGGGAGATCTCTCGAAGCCACCGAGCTTGGCCAGCTGGTGTTCCGCTATGCCGACAAGATGTTCAGCCTCTCCTACGAGATGCTGGATATCGTCAACTACCGCAAGGAGAGCCAGGTCCTGTTCGACGTCGGCATCGCCGATGCGCTCTCCAAGCGCCTCGCCAGCCGGGTACTGCTCTCCGTCATCCCGAACGACGGCTCCATCCACCTGCGTTGCTTCGAGTCGACCCACGAGTTGTTGCTGGAGCAGTTGAGCGAGCACAAGCTCGACATGATCCTCTCCGACTGCCCGGTGGACTCCAGCCAGCATGCCGGGCTGCTCTCCAAGCGGCTCGGAGGCTGTGGCGTCAGCTTCTTCTGCAAGGCGCCGCTGCCCGAAAAACCCTTTCCCGCCTGTCTGGAGGAGCGCAAGCTGCTCATTCCCGGTCGCCGTACCGCCATGGGTCGCCAGTTGACCCAATGGTTCGAGCAACAGGGCATCTCTCCCAGCATCCTGGGGGAGTTCGACGATGCGGCCCTGATGAAGGCGTTCGGCTTCTTCAATCAGGGCATCTTCATGGCACCGACCATCTACCGGGAGGAGATTCTGGAGGGGGAGGAGGTGATGCTGCTAGGTGAAACCCAGGATCTGATGGAGGAGTACTACGTCATCTTCGCCGAGCGGATGATCCAGCATCCGGCGGTGAAACGGGTGTGCGAGAGTGAATTCTCCTTCCTCTTTGCCGGGCAGGAGGATTTCACCGCCATTCAACCGGCGAGCCTGTCTTTTTAAATCGTCGAGGTCGGGGTTATGATGGCTGTCTTGCAGGAGAGGGGATGAGATGCAGTTGGAAGAGATGGAGGCGAATGCCGGGCGTGCCGTCACCCTGCTCAAGGCGCTGGCCAACGAGCGGCGACTGTTCATTCTGTGTCAGTTGCTGGAGCGGGAGTTGTCGGTGGGGGAACTCAATGAGCGGCTGGGACTGAGTCAGTCGGCCCTGTCACAACATCTGGCCGTGTTGAGGCGCGATGAGCTGGTGGCGACGAGGAAGGAGGCCCAGACGGTCTACTATTCCCTGCGCAGCCTTGAGGTACGCGAGATGATCGGATTGTTGCACAGGCTGTATTGCAGCGAGCCCAAATAAAAAACCGGCACTAAGGCCGGTTTTTTCAGCTTTCATCAGCGGATGCTGATTAAGCCATGGCTTTGATCTGGGCAGACAGGCGGCTCTTGTGACGAGCAGCTTTGTTCTTGTGGATCAGGCCTTTGGTCGCCATACGATCCATGATCGGCTGAGCAACAGCGAAAGCGGCAGTGGCAGCAGCCTTGTCGCCAGAGGCGATGGCAGCGATCACTTTCTTCAGGTAGGTACGGGTCATGGAACGACGGCTGGCGTTGTGCTGACGACGTTTCTCTGACTGAAGAGCACGCTTCTTAGCAGATTTGATGTTAGCCAAGGTAAAACTCCTAAAACTGTCTTAGCGAGTGTATTGAAAAGGCCCGGAAATATGCCTTCCCAACCACATATTGTCAAATGATTTGTGCAAATAAACACCGCCCCCCGGTGGTGTGTCAGATGGGAGACGGTTAAACTGTCGGCCGATTCTAACAGCATTCTTTTCTTTCCGACAGTTCCAGAGGCCTCGTCTTGAGTAAGAAATTGATCAAATCCGGCATGATAGTGTCCGGAATGACGCTGGCATCCCGTGTGATGGGCTTGGTGCGCGATGTGGTCATCGCGAATCTGCTCGGTGCCGGGGTGGCCGCAGACGTCTTCTTCTTCGCCAATCGCATTCCCAACTTCTTGCGCCGCCTGTTTGCCGAAGGGGCGTTCAACCAGGCCTTCGTCCCCGTGATGACGGAATACAAGAAAAACGGTGACGAGCAGGCGCTGCGCGATCTGCTGGCCGCGGTGGCAGGTACCCTCGGCGGTATCGTCACCGTAGTGACCCTGCTCGGGGTGCTGGGTTCAGGCGTCCTGACGGCCCTGTTCGGATGGGGCTGGTTCTGGGACTGGCTGCACGATGGCCCGGCGGCGGAGAAGTTCGAGCTGGCCAGCCTGATGCTCAAGATCACCTTCCCCTATCTCTGGTTCATCACCTTCACCGCCATGGCGGGAGCCATCCTCAATACCTTCGGGCGCTTCGCGGTTTCGTCGTTCACGCCGGTGTTTCTCAACGTCACTATGATAGGGGCGGCATGGTGGATAGCGCCGTTGCTGGATCGCCCCGAGATCTCGCTGGCCATCGGTGTCTTCCTCGGCGGCCTGGTGCAGTTCCTGTTCCAGTACCCCTTCCTGCGCCAGCTCAACATGCTGGTCTGGCCCAAGTGGGGTTGGCACCATCCCGGGGTGGTGAAGATCCGCACCCTGATGATCCCCGCCCTGTTCGGTGTCTCGGTCAGCCAGATCAACCTGCTGATCAACACCATGCTGGCCTCCTTCCTGGCCACAGGTGCCATCAGCTACCTCTATTACTCGGACAGGCTGCTGGAGTTTCCCCTCGGCCTCTTTGCCGTGGCCATCAGCACCGTGATCCTGCCGGCCCTGGCCCGCAAGCATGTGGACGCGGATCCGGCGGATTTCTCCCGCACCATGGACTGGGGGGTGCGCATGGTGATGCTGCTGGGCCTGCCCGCCATGGTGGGGATCGCCGTGCTGCGCGAGCCCATACTGCGAGTGCTCTTCATGCGCGGCGAGTTCGGCCTGCACGAGGTGAGCATGTCGAGCGCCAGCTTGCTGGCGTCCACCACAGGCCTGCTCTCCCTGATGCTGATCAAGGTGCTGGCACCGGGCTACTACGCCCGTCAGGACACCAAGACCCCGGTGCGCATCGGCATCATGGCCATGGTGGCCAACATGGTGTGCAACCTCCTCTTCATCTATCCGCTCGGCTACGTGGGGTTGGCGCTGGCGACCGCCTGCTCCGGCACCCTGAACGCGGCCCTGCTGTTCAAGGGGCTCTATCAGCAGAACGTCTACCGCCCCTCCCGCAACACCGGGGTGTTCTGCCTCAAGCTGCTGGCCGCCACTGTGCTGATGGGGGGGCTTCTGGCCTATCTGTCGCCGGACCTCGCCCAGTGGGGCGCCTGGAGCATGGGCAAGGCCAGCCTGGAGCTGACCCTGCTGCTCTGCCTTGGCGGGGCGCTGTACGGGATAGTCCTGCTGGCGCTGGGCATCCGGCCAAGACACCTGAAATCAGATCGCCAATAGGGAGCAACCCCGTCTCCATGGCGTCGGATAGCTGAAATCGGGTCAACGGCAGGGCTGACCCTGCCTGCTGCCTGATATATAATCCGCCGATTTCCATGGCAGCAACGCACAAGGCACTGATGGAGCTTATTCGCGGCATTCACAATATCAAGCCCCGTCACCGGGGCTGTGTATTGACCATAGGCAACTTCGATGGGGTTCATCAGGGGCACCACGCGGTGTTGGCCCGCTTGCAGGAGAAGGCAGCCCAACTTGGCCTGCCCGCCTGCGTCATGTTGTTCGAACCCCAGCCGCTGGAGCTGTTTGCGGGCAGTGCCGCGCCCGCCCGCCTCAGCCGCTGGCGGGAGAAGTACGAAGCCCTCAAGGGAATGCAGATCGATCGCATGCTCTGCGTGCGTTTCACCCATCGTTTTGCCGAGCAGGCGGCCTGCACCTTCATCGAGCAACTGCTGGTGGAGAAACTCGGCGTGCACTATCTGGTGGTCGGCGACGATTTTCGCTTCGGCAAGGGGCGGGAAGGGGACTTCCACCTGCTGGAGGAGGCCGGTCGGCGCTTCGGGTTCGAGGTGATCAGCACCCAGAGTTTCCAGCTTTCCCGCCAGCGGGTCAGCAGCACCCTGGTGCGCGAGGCCCTCAGGGCCGGGCGCATGGCGGAGGTGGAGCTGATGCTCGGTCGCCCCTATGCCATCAGCGGTCGGGTGGCCCACGGCGACAAGCTGGGGCGCACCATAGGTTTTCCCACCGCGAATCTGGCCCTCAAACGCCAGGTTGTCCCGGTCGGTGGCGTGTTTGCGGTGGAAGTGATATGTTCCGGCAAGACTTTCCCCGGTGTCGCCAATGTGGGTGTGCGTCCGACCTTGAGCGGTACACAAGCCAGATTGGAAGTACATCTATTTGATTTTTCTGGTGATCTATATGGTCAGCAGGTCAAGGTGCTGCTTCGCCACAAGCTGCGCGAAGAGCAGAAATTTGACTCTTTCACCGCCTTGAAAGAGCAGATCGAACGAGATGCCCTGGCGGCCCGAGCCTGGTTCGGGCTGCCACAATTTCATTTACCCAGCACTCTTTTAGAAAAGAAGGGAACCCAGGACTGATGAGCGACTATAAACACACCCTGAATCTGCCGGAAACCGAGTTTCCGATGCGTGGCGATCTGGCCAAACGCGAACCCAACATGTTGAAACGTTGGTACGATCAGGATCTTTACGGCGCCATTCGCCGCGCCAAAGCGGGTAAGCCTTCTTTCATTCTGCACGATGGCCCCCCCTATGCGAACGGCAGCATTCACATCGGTCACTCGGTCAACAAGATCCTCAAAGACATCATCATCAAGTCCAAAGGCCTTTCTGGCTTCGATTCCCCCTATGTGCCGGGCTGGGATTGCCACGGTCTGCCCATCGAGCTGAAAGTGGAAGGCATGGTCGGCAAGCCGGGCGAGAAGGTTTCCGCCGCCGAGTTCCGAGCCGAGTGCCGCAAATACGCCAAGACCCAGATCGAAGCGCAGAAGACCGACTTCATCCGTCTGGGCGTGCTGGGTGACTGGGAACACCCCTACCTGACCATGGATTTTGGCACCGAAGCCAACATCATCCGCTCCATGGCCAAGATCGTTGAAAACGGCCACCTGCACAAAGGCTCCAAGCCGGTGCACTGGTGTACCGATTGCGGCTCCGCGCTTGCTGAGGCCGAAGTGGAGTACTACGACAAAAATTCCCCCTCCATCGACGTGCGCTTCAAGGCCGTCGACGAGGCTGCCGTCGCCGCCAAGTTTGACTGCGCCGAAGGCCACACCGGCAAGGGCGTGATCTCTGCCGTGATCTGGACCACCACCCCCTGGACCCTGCCGGCCAACCGCGCCATCGCCATGCACGCCGATCTGGACTACGCCCTGGTGCAGGTGGAGGGCGAGCATCCCGAGCGCCTGATCCTGGCCGCCGAGCTGGTCAAGGACGTGATGGACAGGGCCGGCATCGAGAAGTTCCACAACCTGGGCTACGCCAAGGGCGCGGCGCTCGAGCTGCTGCGCTTCAATCACCCCTTCTACCACTTCGATGTGCCCGTGGTGCTGGGTGACCATGTCACCCTGGACGCCGGTACCGGCGCCGTGCACACCGCCCCTGGCCACGGTCAGGAAGACTTCGTGGTCGGTCAGAAGTACGGCCTGGAAGTGGCCAACCCGGTGGGCAGCAACGGCGTCTATCTGCCGGATACCGAGCTGTTTGCCGGCCAGCACGTGTTTAAGGCCAACGCCTCCGTGGTCGAGGTGCTGACCGAGCGCGGCGCCCTGCTTCACCACAAGGTGTTCAACCACTCCTACCCGCACTGCTGGCGCCACAAGACCCCGATCATCTTCCGTGCCACCCCGCAGTGGTTCATCAGCATGGAGCAGAAGGGTCTGCGCAAGCGTGCCCTCGAAGAGATCGAGCGCATCGAGAAAGAGGGCATTGCCCAGCACGGCCAGAGCGGCTGGGTGCCGGCCTGGGGCAAGAACCGCATTCAGGCCATGGTCGAGAATCGTCCCGACTGGTGCATCTCCCGTCAGCGTACCTGGGGCGTGCCCATCTCCCTGTTCGTTCACAAGGATACCCAGGAGCTGCACCCGGATTCCGTCCGCCTGATGGAAGAGGTGGCCAAGCGGGTCGAGCAGTCCGGCATCCAGGCCTGGTGGGATCTGGACAAGGCCGAACTGCTGGGAGCCGACGCCGACCTGTACGACAAGGTGCCCGACACCCTGGACGTCTGGTTCGACTCCGGCTCCACCCATGCCTCCGTGGTCGATGCCCGTCCCGAATTCAACGGCAAGCCAGCCGACATGTATCTGGAAGGTTCCGACCAGCACCGTGGCTGGTTCATGTCGTCGCTCATGATCGGCGTGGCCATGAAAGACAAGGCCCCCTACAACCAGGTGCTGACTCACGGTTTCACCGTGGATGGCCAGGGTCGCAAGATGTCCAAGTCCATCGGCAACGTGGTCAGCCCGCAGGACGTGATGAACAAGCTGGGTGCCGACATCCTGCGTCTGTGGGTCGCCAGCACCGACTACACCGGCGAGATGACCGTCTCCGACGAGATCCTCAAGCGCTCGGCCGACGCCTATCGTCGCATCCGCAACACCGCCCGCTTCCTGCTGGCCAACCTGAACGGCTTCAATCCGGCGACCGACATGGTGGCGCCTGCCGACATGGTGGTGGTGGATCGCTGGGCCGTGGGCCGTGCCAAGGCGGTACAGGCCGAGATCGTGACTGCGTTCGACGAGTACAACTTCCACGGCGTGACCCAGAAGCTGATGCAGTTCTGCTCCATCGAGATGGGTTCCTTCTATCTGGACGTCATCAAGGACCGTCAGTACACCGCCAAGGCTGACAGCCTGGCCCGTCGCTCCTGCCAGACCGCCCTCTATCATATCGCCGAGGCCATGGTGCGCTGGATGGCGCCCATCATGAGCTTCACCGCCGACGAGATCTGGGCGCTGCTGCCAGGTGAGCGTGGCGAATTCGTCTTCACCGAGGAGTGGTACGACGGCCTGTTCGGGCTGGAAGCGGGCGAAGTGCTGAACGACGAGTTCTGGGCCGAGATCCTCGCCGTGCGCGGTGAAGTGAACAAGGCGCTGGAAGTGGCTCGTGGCGAGAAGCGCATCGGTGGCTCCCTGCAGGCCGATCTGACCCTGTTCGCCAAGCCGGAACTGGCTGCCCGCCTGAACGCCCTGGCCGATGAGCTGCGCTTCGTGCTGCTCACCTCCAAGGCCAGGGTGGTCAGCGCCGATGCCGCCCCGGCAGACGCCGTGGCGACCGAGCGAGACGACCTGTGGCTGAGCGTGGCCCAGTCAGCCGCCGCCAAGTGCGACCGCTGCTGGCACCATGTGGAAGACGTGGGCACCATAGCCGGTCACGAAGAGATCTGTGGCCGCTGTGTCACCAACGTCGAGGGTGACGGCGAAACGCGTCAATTTGCCTGATGAACATGACTCAGAACGAGATGAACAACAAAACCGGCCTGCGTTGGCTGTGGCTGGCGGTGCTGGCCTTCGTACTGGACCAGGCGAGCAAGCTCGCCGTGGTCAAGCTGCTGCCGTTTGGCTATCCGGGGGTGGAGATCACCCCCTTCTTCAACCTGGTCCACGTCTACAACAAGGGGGCGGCCTTCAGCTTCCTGGCCGATCAGGGGGGCTGGCAGCGCTGGTTCTTCGCCCTGCTGGCGTTTGCCATCTGCGGCCTGCTGATCCACTGGTTGCGCAAGCAGTCGGTGACCCAGCGCTGGAGCGGTATCGCCTACAGCCTGATCATCGGCGGGGCGCTCGGCAACGTGTTTGACCGGCTGGTGCTGGGCCATGTGGTCGACTTCCTCGACTTCTACTGGCAGCGTGCCCACTGGCCGGCGTTCAACCTGGCGGACAGCTTCATCTTCATCGGTGCCGCCATGATCGTGCTGGATGGCTTCCGTGGCGAGAAAAAACAGGACGCGACCTCATGAGCCAGTCGATTGCTGCGGACAGCAGCGTGCTGTTCCATTTCTCTATCAAACTGGAAGACGGCTCGGTGGCCGACAGCACGGCGCTGCACGGCAAGCCGGCCCGTCTGCGGATGGGAGACGGCAGTCTGACGCCGAGCTTCGAGCAATGCCTGCTGGGGCTGCGCGCAGGGGAGAGCAAGAGCTTCACCCTGGTGCCGGAAGAGGCCTTCGGCCTCTCCAACCCCGATAACATCTACCATCTCGACCGCGCCAAGTTCGGTGCAGATGTAGAGCCCAAGGTAGGTACCATCATACTGTTCGACCAGCCCAACGGCAGCGAGCTGCCCGGGATCATCCGGGCGGTGGAAGGGATGTCGGTTACGGTCGATTTCAACCACCCCCTGGCCGGTCACACCGTCACCTTCGAGGTGGAGATCCTGGGGGTTGATGACGAGGAGAAGGTGCACTGATGGATATTCTGCTGGCTAACCCCCGTGGCTTCTGTGCCGGTGTCGACCGGGCCATCAGCATCGTCGAGAGCGCGCTGGAGAAGTTCGGTGCCCCCATCTATGTCCGCCATGAGGTGGTGCACAACCGCTACGTGGTGAACAAGCTCAAGGAGGCGGGCGCCGTCTTTGTGGAGGAGCTGGATGAGGTGCCGGATGACAGCATCGTCATCTTCTCTGCTCACGGTGTCGCCAAGGTCGTGCGCGAGATGGCCAAATCCCGCGCCCTCAAGGTGTTCGATGCCACCTGTCCGCTGGTGACCAAGGTGCACATGGAGGTCCATCGCGCCAGTCGCAAGGGCTCCGAAGCCGTGCTCATCGGCCATGCCGGCCACCCCGAGGTGATCGGCACCATGGGACAGTACGAGAACAGTGAGGGGGGCATGTATCTGGTGGAGACACCGGAAGACGTGGCCAAACTCAAAGTGAAGAACCCGGACGATCTCTGTTTCGTCACCCAGACCACCCTGAGCGTGGACGAGACCTCGGATGTCATCGATGCGTTGCGTGCGCACTTCCCCAAGATCCAGGGGCCGCGCAAGGATGACATCTGCTATGCCACCCAGAACCGCCAGGATGCCGTGCGGGAGATGGCCGGGCTGGTGGACGCCATGCTGGTGGTGGGGTCGCGCAACTCTTCCAACTCCAACCGTCTGCGGGAGCTGGCCGAGAAGGTGGGCGCCAAGGCCTACCTCATCGACGATGCCTCCATGATTGAGCCGCAATGGCTGGACGGGGTTGCCCGTATCGGTGTCACGGCGGGTGCGTCAGCCCCCGATGTGCTTGTTCAGAATGTCATTGCCCGTCTGCGCGAGCTGGGAGGCAAGATAGTGACCGAGCATCCTGGCCGGGAAGAGAATGTGGTGTTTGAAGTGCCGCCCGAGCTTAGAATTATTTGAATGTGGCCAGGATGGCCTGAGAATAAAGAGTTATGTTCCTGATGCCGGATTTGTCGTTGCGACCTATCCGGCATTAGACTATACGAACCGCCAGTCACCAAGGATGGGATATGATTGGGTTCTATCGAGGCTTTTCTCTCATTGAATTGATGATTGTCGTCGCCATCGTGGCGATTCTTGGCACCATCGCTTATCCCTCCTATCAGCAATATGTGCTGACCAGTCATCGTGTCGAAGCCAAGAGCATGCTGCTCAATGCAGCCAATCGGCAAGAAACCTATTTTATGGATTTCAATCAGTATGCATCCTCTGCTGCTGCTCTTGGTATCAGTAGTGCATCTGAAAATGGCCTGTATCAATTATCCATTGCCGTATCAGGCAACACCTACACCTTGTCAGCCAGTGCTGGCGCGGCGACGGCCCAAGCCAAAGATACCGATTGCACGGTGTTTTCGATTAATCAGTTGGGCGTCAAAAGTGCCTCTGGTGCAGCTAGCAATAGCTGTTGGGAATAGCCATGGCCATTCATGTTTCATCACATGAGAGAGGATTCAGCCTGCTGGAGGTGATGATCACCGCAGTCATCCTGTCACTGGGGCTGCTTGGTCTGGTTGCTTTGCAAACCCATTCCAAATTTGCCAGTTATGAAGCTCGTCAGCGTACTATCGCCAGCTGGTTGGCTAACGATATGGTTGAACGAGTACGAATAAATCGCGATAGCTGGACCGCATCCGGTGCAGTAACCGTTAATCTTGCCGCCAACTTGCCACGCCCGACATGCGCCGCTGCAGATGGCACAATCAGTGCGTGCAGTGCTGCAGATTTACGTAATGCCGACCTTCACTACTGGCAACAAGCCTTGCTTGGGGCCAGTGTTTCGGGGGCGGCATCTTCCTTGATTTCACCGATAGGCTGCGTGGTGCGGCGGGCCAATAATGTATTGGCTGTCGGGATATTCTGGGCTGGCAAGCAAGAGATATCTGATGGGGGGGCTGCTGCTGCCGCAGCAACGCTGATCAATGAGTGTCAACTCTCGACAGCAAATAATCTTTCGAGGCGCCAGTTTATTCTGACGACGACTTTATGATCTCTCGCGGTTTCACGCTGGTAGAGTGGCTGGTCGCTATGCTGCTCGGTCTATTTTTGTTGGCGGGGGTATTCACTGTTTTTGTGATGTCTCGCTCCAGCTCTGAAGATGCCTTTGATCAAAGTGAATTACAGGAGAATGGTCGGCTGGCCATTCGGCTGATTAGCCAAGATATCAAATGGGCTGGTTTTTTTGGGGCTTATACCGGCCAGTCAACACAAGTTGGTTCTTCTCTGAGCCTCAGTGCTGGCAGCATTGTTCCTGCCAGTAGCGATTGCCTGGATGAGCGCTCTGTCGGTAGTTTGCCATCAAATGCTGGTCCCATCAGGGGGCTATGGGTAAGCCGGGTATCAACCACCAAAGGATTGGCTGGATTCGCTTGTATTCTCGCTGCTGATCGGGTGGAAAACTCGGATGTTATCAGTATCAAGCGACTGGTAGGGCGTCCTATACCAGCATCAGAGGGATTGGATACAAACCGCTTTTATATGGCATCCAATAGTCAGGAGGCGAGAATCATCAAGGGAAGTGAAACCCGACCACTCTTTGGTGCCAATAATGAGAGCCAGATCTGGGAATACCAGCACTATATTTATTACCTGTCACAAGAAGATGGTGTTCCTGTTTTACGCAAGCGCTATTTGACCGTCAATGGTGGTTCTGCTCTGATTGGTGGCGCTATGGCCGAAGGCGTTGAACATATGGTGCTGATGTATGGTGTTGACGACTCCTTGATCCCTGATGGGCGCATAGACAGATATATATCAACGGACCAAATGACAACACAGCGCTGGAATGAAGGGCGAGTATTGGGGGCTCGGCTTTTCTTGCTGATTAGAGCTGCTCGGGAGTCAAGTCGCTATAAGAATAACAATAGCTATCAACTCGGTAATATCACGGTTGATGGTGGTGGTGATGGTTATCGCCGTCTGCTCTTGGAAAGCAGTATTGCATTACGCAATCAACAAATAACCACCCGAGGTGGAACATGAGATTGGTTAAAAAAAACCAGGGTGTAGCATTAATTGTTGCACTGGTTATTCTGGTTCCCTTGACTCTGATTGCAGTAGTCGTCATGCAATCCAGTGGTATGAGTCTGAAGATGGCGGGTTCTAGTGCCAGTTTGCAACGAGTGGAGCACGAAGTTGAAGGTACTCTGGAGTCTGCATTGAGTGATACTTCTCTCTCAACACAAATTGCAACACAGGCTATTGGGGTTTCAGCTGCAATAGGCACTACTACTCCAGCTACAACCCTGACAGTCAATACAGAAAGTGTATGTAAACGCAAATTTGAAGCCAGTAGCCAGAATGTAACGCCAGCTTGTCGTTATGCTGAAGCCACCACATCCAGTGCTTATGGCAAGGTGAATAGCCAAATGACCTTTACTGCCGGGGTAGAACAACCCTTGCTCAGTGCCAATTAGGGAGCCAGTAATGAACATAAGGAACTGTTTATTAACAAGCTTGCTGGTATTGTGTTGCGGAATATCAGGGACATCTTTAGCTGTAGGCACTGGCTATTCCGATGATACCGAGTTGTTTATTTATGACTTTGCCAAGGCGGGGGACTTCCGCCCTAAGGTGCTCTTTATTTTCGATAACTCGGGGAGTATGAAAAATACAACCGAAGTTGCTAAAGAGCCTTATGACTCATCGATAAGTTATCCATCATTGGCTAATGATCCAGATGTTAATAATAGTATTCGCTTCATCTATTTCTCCAGTGATGGAAAAGTTCCCACTATCAACAGTACCAAACGTTTTAGTGAGAATTTAAATGCATGTGCGACATCTAAAGGCCCTCTAAATAATGTGGGCCGATTTCAGTCACGAGTGTGGGGATATGAAATATATGATAAAAATAGAAAGGGGCGTTGGCGTTCTCTAAATGATTTTGATATTTACAGTATAATAATTGCAGATTGCCAGCAAGATATTGATGAGAAAAACGCAAACAATCAATATTCAGGTCCATATTCAACATATATTGTTGATGGTTATCCCGTTGACAAGCCAAATCGCACAACGGGAAGCTGGTTTTACACATCAAATGTAGCCAATGCTCTTGCTAGTGGTAGTTCTACCCAGATCTCATTATTTACGGCAAATTATGTCCGTTGGTATTACGGTAGTACAGGTGTGTCAACACAAACTCGATTGAAAGTTGCTCAGGATGCAGTCAAAGAACTGGTTTTGGCTACGCCAGCTGTCGATTTTGGTCTGGCTGTTTTTAACTACAATGATGGCAATGAACCAGGTAGTAGAAATGGCGGAAGAATAATCCGCAATATTGTAGGTAACGATGCCATCCTCACCTCTGGTAAAAGCGGTGCGCAGGATTTGATTGACAAGGTAAATAGTTTGAGCTCTGACACTTGGACTCCCTTATGTGAAACACTATATGAATCATATAGATACTTTGGCGGTTTGGGGGTGTACTTTGGTGACGATGATGTAAATCGTACTCCAAAGCGGGATAGCAATGCTGAAGTAACATCGGGTATATATAAAACCCCCTATGATAAATGTTCCAATAATGGTTATATCATCTATATGACAGATGGTGAACCAACCAATGATAAAGCAGCAGATTCCCTTGTCGCCAACCTGATCAGCACGTTATCTACAGAGGATAAGGTTGCTTATGGCGGCTTGGTTAGTTATGGGTCTTCTGGTGAAAAAAGCTATCTTGCTGCACTTGCCGGATATATGAAAAACAATGATGTAAACACCTCGGCTATAGGCAAACAAACAGTCACAACATTCACCGTGGGTTTTGGAGATGAAGCAATTAAGGGGGCCGGTGCATTATTGGCAGAGACCGCTCGTCGTGGTGGGGGTAAATACTATCCAGCAACCGATGCAACCCAACTTAACGAAGCATTAAAATCATCATTGCTAGCTATCTTGAAAATGAATACCTCGTTGGTCTCTCCCGCCATTACCACTAATAACTTTGACCGTACTCGCAGTCTGAATAATATTTATTATGCAATGTTTGAGCCTGGTTCTGGTCCACGATGGAAGGGCAATCTTAAAAAGCTGGTTCTGAATCCAGATAAGGGTTATGTAGTCGATCAGAGTGGCTTACCTGCGATATCCAGTGATGGAACAATTCTTGAGTCAGCAAGAACCTATTGGTCATCCACCAGTGATAGTAACAAGGTTGCCGAGGGTGGGGTACAAGAGATGCTGGCAGCTAAAACCAATCGCAATCTTTATATTATTCCCCCTTCCACTAATACATTAACTCCCTTTAGCCAGTCTGCTCTTGAGGGTATGGCAGGCGGGGCGACGCAGCTACGCACTGTCATGAAACTTGATAGTGCTGATAGCATGGATGACCTGCTTAATTGGACCAAGGGTATTGATGCGTTTGATGAGAATCAGGATGGTGATAGAACAGATAATCGGGAGCATATTCTTGGTGACCCGTTGCATTCACGGCCATTAGTGATCAACTACGGTTGTACAAAGTCGACAGGACAGACTACATGTACACCTGACTTGCGCATTGTGATGGGAAGTAATGCCGGCTTCTTGCATATGTTTAAAGACAGCGGCACCACGGTTGATGAAAGCTGGGCCGTTATGCCCTATCAATTTATTGCCAGTCAGAAAGCGCTGCGAGAAAACCTGGATTCATCGGCTCATCTATATGGTGTAGATTCATCGCCCACTGTGCTGGTCAATGAGCAAGTCAAAGATGGTCATATCAAGTCGTCACAAGGTGACAAAGTGTGGTTATTTACCGGGTTGCGCGGTGGTGGCAAGGCCTATTATGCGTTGAATATATCCGATCCGGACTCCCCTTCGCTTATGTGGCGGTTGGATAAAAACAGCGCCGGTTTCAGCAACCTGGGTGAAACCTGGTCGATCCCCGAGGTTGCGTTTATTCCCGGTTATTACACAGAAACCAATGGTAAAAAAACCTATAAGCCAGTCCTGATATTCTCTGGAGGTTATGATCAGGCCAAGAGCTATTTGGGCCAGGGGGCTGAAGACAGTGAAGGGTTGGGTATTTATATCGTGGATGCTGAGGCCGGCACGCTGTTGTTCAGCTTTACCCCAGATGCGGCCAGTGCAACCAACAAACAAGTTGCAGGCATGGTTTATAGCATGCCTGGCTCTGTCTCCGTGCTGGATAGTGATGGAGATGGTATTTCAGACCGAATCTATGCAGGAGATACCGGTGGCCAGATCTGGCGCATCGACATGAAGGGGACAGAAAAATCCAAATGGACGGCCATCAAATTTGCCAGTTTGGGTAATGCCCATATAAGTGAGGGTGATAAGAAACTGGCAGACGACCGTCGCTTCTTTACTCAGCCCTTATTGGTGCGCACCATCAATAAAGGTTGGAAGTATGATGGTACAAATTATCTTTACAGTGAGCGTCCATTTGATGCCGTATTGATAGGCAGTGGTGATAGAAATCGTCCTTCCTCAGAAGCGACAACCCAAAATGTGTATGTGATGCTACGTGACTACAATGTTAATCCAACCTTGTTTGGGACAACGTCTGAACCAGCGGTGCCATCAAGTATCACACTGAACGATCTCTACGATGTGACCAGTGATCCCTTTACGGGTTTGAATGAAGAGCAGATTGTAAACACCACCAAGGCGTTGACCAGCAAGTTGGGATGGAAATTCTGGCTCAATGAAAGCGGTGAAAAATCAATGGGGGCTGGTTTGGTGTTGCAAGGCAAGCTTTATTTCACCTCCTTCTTACCTCAGGTACAGGACTTCCAACAATGTACGATTCAATCGATCGGTGCCATGCGCCAATATATGATTGATATGCACTATGGCACTTCGTTCAAATATGTACTGGATAGCAACAATCAGGAAGTTATTCAGCGTTACGTAGAGGTGCAAAATAAGGTTGCTGATGATCTGGTTATTCATGGTGGGGATGATGGCCGGATCAGGATTATAGGTGGTGCTCCGGGCAAGGAGGTCATCCTCAAAGATGATGGGAAGGGAGAGCCTGAGCGCTGTACCGGTGAAGGAGAATGCTCACAAGGTGCGGAAGAGGCAAAAATGGATATGTCCCCCAAGAAAATCTATCTCTATGAAGGAGAACAGGGATGAAACGCATGCTGCTCTGGTGTGTGGGCTTACCCTTGTTGGTTCATGCTCAAACGGAAGACATGAAATGTTATGTCACTCTGGAAGGTGGCGTGCAGATGGTGTTGCAGCAACCGGTTGCTGATACGAGCAAGGCAAATCTGGTCAGGGTGTTTAAACAGAAAGGTTATGAGATTGATGGGGTGGTGCATCTTGTCACAGAGGTAATCGAGTGCGTTCCTTTGGCGGCTACCTTTTCGCTGGCTGATGCAAAAAAACAAGATGAAATCCAACCCAGATAACGTTGGTTATTGAGTAGGGTAAAGGGGCTAAGAACAACTCAGCCCCTTTTTTTCGCTTCTGCTTCTGCCGGATGGGGAAACGATGATATCGACTCGGGGTGCCTGGTCGATACAAAACCGGAGTGTCATATTGGTGCCAATCGCAGTGCCATCTGGACTAAATCGCACAAATTGTCGATTGGCCGTCACGGTATGTTTTTCAAGAAAGGGTTCTGTTGCTGATAACAAGATATCGCCATTTGCAATATCGAATTGGCGATCCTGATTGGTGTCGATAAAGATAAGCATGCGCTGAGCGCCGGTTTGATTTGCGAGTACACAACCTTCTTTTGTGGAGTTTCTGACAGGCAGGGCAAGACATGCTGTGACGGGTTGCTGCTGTGTGATGGCTTGCCGTTGGCCGAAGATCAGGTGGTCCTGCAGGTTTCTTGTGTAGATGTCGCTGTCGGTAGATGTTAGCAGATTTGCCAATGACGGCAGTCCCAGGGTCAGCAGGATGGTTGTCAGGCTTGCCGATATCAAAAACTCAAGCAGGGTAAATCCATTTCGTGCCATAGCGTATGAGTCCTTGTTCAAAAGAGACTCTAAGCATAGTTATTGGATTGAAATGGATCCTTTTGTGCTCGCGTGTGTTTCGCGGTAGTTAACGCAGGTCATGGACATACAGCACCACTTGCCTGGCTATGGGCACGTCCGGCAGGCATAACTTCAATCTGAACGCCCTTTTCGCCGCTTACACAGAGTGAAAAGGTGACCTCGCTGTCAGACGTAATGGTGCCATCTGGGGTGAAGCGCAGCGCCTGTGCATCTGCAGAAATGGCCAGTTCTGCAGGAAACTCGGGACTTGCCGTCAGAGTTGTTTCGCTGCCATTGCGCTTCTGATCGCTATTAGTATCGATAAAAGCGATCTGCCGGGTCGCTCCATTTTGATTGGCAGTAACACACTCTTCTACAGAATTATTGATAGTGGTCAGGCAGAGAGTAACCGTTTGCTGGTTAGAGATAGCCTGTTGTCTGGCATAGTTTAAGTGGTTGAGAAGGCTTTTTTCCTGTGTCGCCAAATTATTGCTGCCAAGCAGGTTAGAGAGGGAAGGAATACCAATCCCCAACAGAATGACGCCCAGCGCAATGGCTATCATCAACTCCATCAGGGTAAATCCGGCGTTTTTCATATCTGCGAAGGCCTGTCGTTCCGTTACTATCTACAGCTTATCCTTCCCGCTGGTTGCTGTCACACGGTTACGCCTGTCTTGAACTGGCAGATTGCCCCCCTTTTCTTTATCATTCCCCATCATTTTCGAATTCAAGATGCATCGCCATGGCAAAAGCCCTCTCTCTGATGCTTGCCCAGTTGAATCTGACGGTAGGCGCCATCGAAGATAACACTGACAAAGTGCTCGCTGCGGCCGCTCAGGCCGAACAGCAAGGTGCCGATCTGCTGGTTTGCTCCGAGCTGGCCCTGACCGGCTATCCACCAGAAGATCTGTTGCTGCGCGCCGACCTGATGATCCGGGTCGAAGCCGCTCTGTCCCGCATCGCGGCATGGCAGGGCCAATGTGCCATTCTGGTGGGCCACCCTTGGCGCGAAGAGGGGGCGCTTTACAATACGGCGTCTCTCTATGAGCGTGGGCAACTGCGGGCACGTTATTTCAAACAGGACTTGCCCAACTACGGGGTGTTCGACGAGAAGCGCTACTTCACTGCGGCGACCGATACCTGTGTGGTGCCGTTCCGTGGCCATCAGCTGGGTTTGCTCATCTGCGAAGATCTCTGGCAGCCGGGTCCGGCGCTGGCCGCCAAGGCGGCGGGGGCCGAGCTGCTGCTCACCATCAATGCCTCTCCTTATGATCAGGAAAAACCCTGGATCCGCCGCGAGCTGATGGCCGAGCGCTGCGATCAGACCGGCCTGCCGCTCATCTACCTCAACCAGGTATGCGGCCAGGACGAGCTGATTTTCGACGGCTGCTCCAAGGTGCTCAGTAGCCAGGGCGAGTTGACTCACAAGCTGGCCCCGTTTGCCGAAGAGCTGGCGCTGGTACGTTTTGCTGATGGCCAGCCAGTGAAAGAGTGTGAACCGGCTGCGCCGCTTGAGCCGTTGGCAGAGACCTATCAGGCGCTGGTGCTGGCAGTGCGCGACTATGTCGCCAAGAACGGCTTTCACGGCGCTGTGCTGGGTCTCTCCGGCGGCATCGACTCGGCGCTGACCCTGGCCATCGCGGCCGATGCCATCGGGGCCGACAAGGTGCAGGCGGTGATGATGCCGTTCCGCTACACAGCACAGATGAGTGTGGAAGATGCCAAGGAGCAGGCTGAGCGGATGGGGGTTGAGTTCAACATCATCTCCATCGAGCCGATGTTCGAAGGATTTATGACCCAGCTGGCGCCGTTGTTTGAAGGTACCGCCCGCGATACCACCGAAGAGAACCTGCAGGCCCGCTGCCGCGGTGTGTTGCTGATGGCGCTCTCCAACAAACGTCGTCGCATCGTTCTGACCACCGGCAACAAGAGCGAAATGGCGGTCGGTTATGCCACGCTGTACGGCGACATGGCGGGTGGCTTTGATGTGCTCAAGGACGTCCCCAAGACGCTGGTCTTCAAACTGTGCGAATATCGCAACTCGGTTGACTACGTGATCCCGCAGCGGGTTATCGACCGCCCCCCTTCGGCAGAATTGGCGCCGGATCAGGTGGATCAGGACAGCCTGCCCCCGTACGACATCCTCGATGCCATCCTCAAGCGTTATGTGGAAGAGGATGCGTCCGTGGCCGACATGGTGGCAGAAGGCTTCGAGGAAGCGGTGGTGCGCAAGGTGATCCGGCTGGTGGATCTCAACGAATACAAGCGCCGTCAGGCGGCGGTCGGGCCCCGCATTACGGCTCGCAACTTTGGTAAGGATCGCCGTTACCCCATTACATCCGGGTTCGGCAAACAGAACTGGTAAGGAGTCACCATGAAGAAGATTGAAGCCATCATCAAACCGTTCAAGCTGGACGATGTGCGCGAGGCCCTGGCCGAGATCGGCATCAACGGCATGACCGTATCCGAAGTCAAAGGCTTCGGCCGCCAGAAGGGCCATACCGAGCTCTATCGCGGCGCCGAATATATGGTCGACTTCCTGCCGAAAGTGAAGGTGGAGCTGGTGGTGCAGGACGAGGATCTCGATGCCTGCCTGGAAGCCATCCAGAACACAGCGCGTACCGGCAAGATCGGTGATGGCAAGATCTTCGTCTGCGAGGTGGAGCGCGTCATTCGTATTCGTACTGGTGAAGAGAACGAAGACGCGATCTGATGTGGTGGATGTGCCCTGTGATGAACAGCAAGAGTCTGTCGCTCTGATGTCGTTTTACCGTATCGGGGTCGTGGCGGCGTGCTTGATGGCACTCACCGCGTGCAGCACCCGGCCGCCGGCCCAGCCGGAAAACCTGTGCCAGATCTTTCGGGAGAAACCCGAATGGCACGAGGCGGCGCTCAAGATGAACGAGAAGTGGGGGACACCTGTCCAGGTAGTGATGGCCATGATGTACCAGGAGTCCTCCTTCGTGCATGATGCCCAGCCGCCGATGCAGTATTTCCTCTTCATCCCCACCGGGCGGGCCAGTTCAGCCTACGGCTATGCCCAGGTGAAAGACGAAACCTGGGCCGACTATCAGCGGGAAACCGGCAACGGCTGGAGCGATCGCGACGACTTTGCCGACGCCATCGATTTCATGGGCTGGTACACTCACAAGGCACAGCGGCTCAACGGCACGTCCAAGTGGGATGCCTATGGCCAGTATCTCAATTATCACGAAGGCTGGGGGGGCTACCGACGTGGCAGCTACCGCAGCAAGGGATGGCTGCTGAAGGTCTCCCGCAAGGTGGAGGCCCGTGCCCAGCGCTACGGTGCCCAGTATCGACAATGCAAGGATCAGCTCTCCAGCGGGGGCTGGTTCTGGTAACCAAATCAGGAGTCAGAAATGCCGTTATTGGACAGTTTTACCGTCGACCATACCCGCATGGCCGCCCCGGCAGTGCGAGTGGCGAAGACCATGCAGACCCCGAACAAGGACACCATCACCGTGTTCGACCTGCGTTTCTGCGTGCCGAACGAGGAGATCCTCTCCGAGCGCGGCATCCATACCCTGGAGCATCTTTTTGCCGGCTTCATGCGTGATCATCTCAATGGGAATGGGGTGGAGATCATCGACATCTCTCCCATGGGTTGCCGCACCGGCTTCTACATGAGCCTGATCGGTGCGCCGGATGAAGCCCGTGTTGGCGCTGCCTGGCAGGCCGCCATGAGCGACGTGCTGACCGTGCAGGATCAGGGCAAGATCCCCGAGCTGAACGAATACCAGTGCGGTACTTACAGAATGCATTCGCTGGAAGAGGCCCATGCCATCGCCCGCCATGTGCTGGAGCGCGGTATCGGTGTCAACCACAATGACGAGCTGGCCCTGCCGGAAGAGAAGCTGAAAAGCCTCTGATCCCGAGAAGGGAAGCATGAAAAAGGCCGGTCAATGACCGGCCTTTTTGCATCTGGTGGGATCAGGAGGGCAGTGGCATCACCCGATTGCGCCCCAGCTCCTTGGCCTTGTAGAGCAGCTTGTCGGTTCGCTCGATCAGGGTGTCTGCCGTCTCCTGAGAGATGTATTCCCCCACGCCGAACGAGGCGGTGATGTGATCGATGCGTCGCCCGGATTTGCGATCCAGAATCGACATCCGCTCGATGACGCGACGCAGGCTCTCGGCCATCTGGCGGGTCAGCGCCAGGGCGCGGTTTGGCACCAAGAGGGCAAACTCCTCACCCCCCAGGCGATAGGCGGTTATGCCCTCCTTGCTGGCCTCTCGCAGCCGCTTGCCGACGATGCGCAGCACCTGGTCCCCCAGCAGATGTCCATATTCGTCGTTGAAGTTCTTGAAGCGATCGATATCGGTCAGGATCAGCGAGAAGGGCTGCTTGCTGCGAATGAGGCTGTCCATCTCGAGATCGAAGGCGCGTCGATTGAGCAGAGACGTGAGCGGGTCCTCGGTGGCCAGCTTCCTCGTCTCGTTCAGGGCCTGTTTCAGCTCCTTGATCTCTTTCTCGGCGCTGCTGAGCTGGTTGCGAAAGTGGAGGGTGGACATGCGTACGTCACGCGACTCGCGCACGAGATCCCGCAGGATCCCCATGGTGTCTTCCAGGCTGAGCCCCTCGTCGTCTATCTTGCTCAGCTTGTCGAAACTCTTGTCGAGCATCTCCTGAAACAGCCCGGTATCGGAGATGGCATCCTGCATCGAGTGACTCAGCTCGCTGGCCATGGCGGCCAGATTGAGTTTCATCGCCTCGATCTGCTGCTCGTCCTGGGCCGCAAGGTGCTGGTGGTAGAGCCGCTCACAGGTGGTCAGGGAGAAGGTCCCCTGTTGTTTTATCGCCTGATCGACGGCATGGTTGAGTTCGGGCATGTCGCCGGAGACATAGCTGTACCAAAGGTGATAGTTGTTCGGCGTGGTGGGAATTTGATACTTGATCATCAGGGGAACCGCCTGTTTCAAATAGGCGGCAGATTGGGCGAACGAGTCCTTGCTCATGAGTTCCGAGTCTCACATACCTGCAAACTGTGTCCAGTATGACAGAGAGAATGGCCAAAAGGCAGTCGATGGATGCCATTAGCTCCCCCCTCCGATATAATGTCTGCGTTATTACCTACCCTAAGGCCTGCTTATGTCTCAAAAAGATCCTTTCCTCCAACGCGAGGCCGAAAAATACGAAAACCCCATCGCCAGTCGCGAGATGCTGCTGGAGCTCATCAAGGGCCATGAGAAACCCATGTCCCGGGAAGAGCTGGCCAAGGTCCTCAAGCTGACCGATGAAGAGCCGTTGGAAGCCTTGCGACGTCGTCTGCGCGCCATGGAGCGCGACGGGCAGCTCGTGTTCACCCGCAACCAATGTTACGCCCTGCCGGATCGCCTGAATCTGGTCAAAGGCTATGTGCTTGGCCACAAAGATGGATTCGGTTTTCTGCGCCCCGAGGGTGGTGGAGCGGATCTCTTCCTGAACAACCGCGAGATGCAGCGCCTGATGCATGGCGACTATGCCCTGGTGCAGCCGACCGAGATCGATCGCAAGGGTCGTCAGGAAGCGCGTCTGGTGCGCCTGCTCAAATCCCGCGAGGCGGACATCGTCGGTCGTTACTTCGTCGAGAACGGCGTCGGTTTCGTGGTACCCGATGACAGCCGCATCGGCCAGGACATCATCATCCCGGAAGGGGAGAACAAGGGGGCTCGCCAGAGCCAGGTCGTGGTCGTGCGCATCAACCAGCGCGCCACTGCCCGCTTCAATGCGGTCGGCACCGTCTTGGAAGTCCTGGGTGAGAACATGGCGCCCGGCATGGAGATCGAGATCGCCCTGCGTACCCACGGCATTCCGCACACCTGGCCGGAAGAGGTGACCAAGGAGGTCGCCGGTCTCGGCGAGCAGGTGCCTGAGAAGGCCAAAGAGGGTCGCATCGATCTGCGCGCCCTGCCGCTGGTGACCATCGACGGGGAAGACGCCCGCGACTTTGATGACGCCGTCTTCTGTGAAGCCAAGCGCGGTGGTGGCTGGCGCCTGTGGGTCGCCATCGCGGACGTTTCGGCTTATGTGAAACCGGGCACGGCCCTCGATACCGAAGCCTATCAGCGCGGCAACTCGGTCTACTTCCCCGAGTTCGTGGTGCCCATGCTGCCGGAGGTGCTCTCCAATGGTCTGTGTTCCCTAAACCCGCAGGTCGACCGGCTCTGCATGGTGTGCGAGATGACCATCTCCGCCGCCGGCCGCATGTCCGGCTACAAGTTCTACGAAGCGGTAATGAACTCCCACGCTCGCCTGACCTACACCAAGGTAGCGGAGATCCTGGACGGGGATCCCAAGCTGCGTCAGCAGTATGATCCGCTGGTGGGCCACATCGAGGAGCTGAGCAACCTCTACAAGGCGCTCAAGCATGCTCGCCATCAACGCGGTGCGGTGGAGTTCGAGAGCGAGGAGACCCGCTTTATCTTCAACGCCCAGCGCAAGATCGACCGTATCGTACCGCTGGTGCGCAATGACGCCCACAAGATCATCGAAGAGTGCATGATCCAGGCGAACGTGGCGGCCGCCCGCTACATCGAGAAGAACGAGGCCGCCGCCCTGTTCCGGGTGCACGACCGCCCGGGCGAGGAGCGCCTCACCGGCTTCCGCGACTTCCTGGCCGAACTGGGTCTGGAGCTCAAGGGGGGCCTGGAGCCCGAGCCGAAGGACTTTGCCGACCTGGCCGCCAAATTCGAAGGGCGCCCGGATGCGGAATTGCTCTCCACCATGCTGCTGCGCTCCATGCGTCAGGCCATCTATCAGGCCGACAACATCGGTCACTTCGGCTTGGCCCTGAAGTCCTACGCTCACTTCACCTCGCCAATCCGTCGCTACCCGGATCTCATCCTGCACCGGGCGATCAAGTATCAGACCGCCAAGGAGCAGCAGGGCAACCTGCGCCACAAGTGGACCCCGAGCGGTGGCTACCACTACCAGCTGGAAGAAGTGGACCCCATGGGCGAGCACTGCTCCATGACGGAGCGCCGTGCCGATGATGCCACCCGCGACGTGGCAGACTGGCTCAAGTGCGAGTACATGCTGGATCACGTGGGTGACGAGTTTGACGGCGTCATCGCCAGCGTCACCGGTTTTGGCTTCTTCGTGCGTCTGGCGGAGATCCACATCGACGGTCTGGTGCACGTCAGCACCCTCACCAACGACTACTACCAGTTCGACCCGCTGCACCAGCAGCTGATCGGCGAGAACTTCCGCCGTCGCTATCGTCTGGGTGACAAGGTGCGGGTCAAGGTGATGGGCGTGAACCTGGACGATCGCAAGATCGACTTCGTGATGGTGGAAGAGCCCCTCAAGGCCACCGGCAAGAACGCCAAGGAGATGGCGCGCAAGCAGGCCGAGATCAAGAAAGAGAAGGCTAAGAGCGCCCAGCGCCACGAGAAACGCAAAGAGGGCAAGGAGAGCGGTAAATCCGACAAGGGTGGCCGTGCCAAGCCCAGCAACAGACGACCGAGCAAAAAGGCTCGCGACAAGGCCAAGAGCACTAAATGAGTACTGAACTGATCTACGGCATTCACGCCGTCTCCGCGCTGCTGGAGCGCACCCCCGAGCGCTTCATCGAGGTGTGGGCTCTCAAGGGCCGCGATGACGAGCGGCTGCATCCCCTGCTGGCCGAGCTGGAGTCCCTCGGCATCAGGGTGCAGAGCGTGAACCGCAAGACGCTGGATGACAAGGCGGAAGGCAACAATCACCAGGGCATCATGGCCAAGGTGATTGAAGCGCCCAAGCTGGCCGAGCACGACCTGGCCAGCCTGCTGGACGGTCTGGCGGCGCAAGAGACAGCGCCCTTCCTGCTGGTACTGGACGGGGTGACCGATCCGCACAATCTCGGCGCCTGTCTGCGCAGTGCCGATGCGGCCGGGGTGCATGCGGTGATCGTGCCGCGGGACAAGGCCACAGGCCTCACGTCCGTGGTGCGCAAGGTCGCCTGTGGCGCTGCCGAAGTGGTGCCGCTCATCCAGGTCACCAACCTGGCCCGCAGCCTGCGCGAGTTGCAGGAGCGCGGCGTCTGGATCGTGGGTACCGCCGGCGAGGCGGATCACGATCTTTATCAGGCCAAACTCACCGGTCCCATGGCGCTGGTGATGGGGGCCGAAGGCAAGGGGATGCGCCGCCTGACCCGCGAACATTGCGACGAGCTGGTGAGCATCCCCATGGCGGGGGCGGTATCCAGCCTCAACGTCTCGGTGGCGAGCGGTGTCTGCCTGTTCGAAGCCGTGCGCCAGCGCCGCGTCTGACAAGACGATGACCGACAGACCCCCCTTTGTCTGGGAACGGGTTGCAGATGAGCAGGAGGCCGAGCGCCTCCTCTCTTTTGTCCGCTCCCTGACCTTGCCCCCTCGCACCAGCCTCTGGCATGCCGGTGACAGTCCGGCGCTGCTGGTCAGGGTGGAGGAGGGGTTGTTGCGGGCCAAGGTAGTGCTGGCGGATGGCCGCGAGTACATCAAGGAGTTCTATTGGGAGGGGGACGAGTTTATCGACTTCCACCACCTGCTCAGTGGTGAGCCCGCCCGCTACAGTGTGGAGGCGCTGGAGCCTTGCCGATTGCAGCTTCTTCCGCTGGCGGATCTGCGCCGACTCCCTTGCTGGCCCGCCTGGTATCACCATCTCCTTGAAGTGCAACTGCGCATCAAGGAGGAGAAAGAGCTGTTGCTGCTGACCGGGGGCCCAGAGGCGCGCTATCAGCATTTTCTGCGAAGCTTCCCCGCGCTGGATGCCAGGGTTCCGGATCACCAGATTGCCGCCTATCTGGGGATCACCCCCATCAGCCTGAGCCGCATCCGCAGGCGGCTGAAAACGCGCGATCAGGGTTGAGCCAGAAGGGATTGCCGATGAACCTGGGCAGAGATCGGCTCTTTGCCGGCCATGTCCGCATTGGATGAGAAGGGGGGCAACTTAACCAAGGTTAATGCCCCTCGTCGGGAGCAAGATTATGCTGTCAGACCCCATTAAACAGGAGTCATTCATGAACTGGAGTATGAAATCCTGGTCCGAGCTGACCACGGATGAATTGTATGAGCTGCTTGCCCTGCGCGCCGAGGTGTTCGTGGTGGAGCAGACCTGTCCCTTCCAGGATCTGGACGGGCTGGATCGCCGTGACGGCGTGCTGCATCTGCTCGGTCGTGAGGGGGATCACCTGGCGGCCTATGCCCGCATCATGGCACCCGGCATTGGTGATGACAGCGGCGCCGCCATCGGCCGCGTGGTCACCTCTCCCACGTCGCGGGGGGGCGGACTGGGTCACCGCCTGCTGGCGCAAGCGGTCAGAGAGTGCGAGGCACGCTGGCCTGCACACAGCATCTGGCTCGGTGCACAGGCCCACCTGCAAGGTTTTTACGGCCAGCATGGTTTCGTGGCCGAAGGGGAAGGGTATCTGGAAGATGACATCCCTCACATGGGGATGCGAAGGGAGCCTGCCTGACATCGTCAGGCGCCAGGAAAGGGGCAAGTGGCCCCTCACCCGTGGGGCATCGCATGGTTTTTTGCTACCCCGTGGCCATGGGGTCGTCAGACCGGGGTGAGATATCGCCGCACTGATCTGCCTGCGGTCTCTCTGTCGGGACACCGCCCCGGTCAGGGCGGTGCGGCATCAGGAGGGCTGGGGTGGTTCAGGGGGTGACCCGGGTGGTGAGGGTTAATCCCTCTTCACTGGAGGCCAGCGTTACCTGAACCTGGCCCAACTCGGTCAGACTGCCCACATGGGTGCCGCCACAGGGAATGGTGATCTCCCGACCCTCCAGCATGCCATGCCAGTAGCGGGAATCGATGATGGCCTCACCGGCCCGGCTGCGGCGGATCTCGCCTCCCTCTTTGAGCCAGCGCATCAGCTGCTCGTTGACCTGGAGCGCTATCCTGTCGAGGTCGGCCAGCAGTGCCTCGCTGTTAATTCCCTTTTTTCGAAGGCTCTTGCCGATCCGGTACTGCTCCTTTGATCCTCTGGGCTCGACCCGGGAGTGCTGGATGGCGAGGCGGTCGAAATCCGGCTGCCCGAGAGCGTCCAGCTCGCTTGTCTCCTTTCGCCAATAGGGCGTGAGCGCCCGATTGAGGGCCAGTGCCACCAGGTGGCAGGCGCTGTGGCCCAGGCTCAGGGCATGGCGAGCCTCGGCATCCACTGTCAGTTCCACAGGCGAGCCAATGGCAAGGTGATGGGAACCGGCGAGGGGATGCACCACCACGAAAGCCCACCCATCCGCCCCCCGCTTGACCGGAATCTCCGTATCCACGAACAGCTCGCCCTCGGGACTGATGGCGCCCATGCGGCAGGGGCCCACGGCCGCTTCCCCCCCTTCCCAGCGCACTGTGCCCACGTCACCGGGTTGATCGGGCCAGAGGTGGCTCTGGGGATGAAAGGGGGTGAGGTCGGTGACCAGCAGGGTCGGATCCCCCTGTTTGCAACAGACGACGCTGGCCTGTTCCTGATGGTGGCCCAGTACGAAGCTGGCTCGGGTATGTTCCATGGCGGGCTCCCGCAACGAGATGATGAGAAGGGAAAGGGGCAGCATACGCGAAAGTGCGAAAAGGCTCATCAACCCGGGTCAATGAGCCTCAAGATGGCGTTAGAGGGTGGTGACCAGCAGATAGGCATTGAGGCCGATCACCAGGGCGACGATGAGACGCCCCACGGCCTGGGTGACGGGGTGATTGCGATGTGCCCCCATCAGGGCGCGATCACCGGTCAGGATCAGCAGCGGAATAAGGGCGAGGGCGATGCCGAAGCTCAGCACTACCTGGCTCAGCACCAGAATTTCCGTGGTGTTGAGACCCATGGCGATCACCACGAAGGCGGGAGCCATGGTGATGGCTCGGCGCAGCCAGAGCGGAATGGTGAAGCGCACGAAGCCCTGCATCACCACTTGCCCCGCCAGCGTTCCCACCACGGTGGAGGAGATGCCGGAGGCGACCAGGGAGAGGCCGAACAGGGTGGCGGCTGCCGGGCCCAGCAGGGGCGTGAGGGTCTGGTAGGCCGATTCCAGCTCGGCCACCTGCTGGTTGCCGGAACTGTGGAAGGCGGCCGCCGCCATGGCCATCATGGCCAGGTTGACGAAGCCGGCGATGGTCATGGCGATGGCCACGTCGACCCGGGTGCTGTGCAGTCGCTGGGTCACCGTGCCCTGCTCCTGGGTGTGCTGGGTCAGGGCCGAGTGGAGGTAGATGACATGGGGCATCACGGTGGCACCGAGCACGCCGGCGGCAAGATAGACAGCATCACCATTGGGGAGGCCGGGGAAGAGTGCCCCTTCCAGCAGGCTCGGCAGATGGGGGCGCGAGAAGATCAGCTCGACGATGTAGGCGGCGGCCACGAACAGCAGCAGGCCGCCCACCACGAACTCCAGCGGCTTCTGGCCGCGGGATTGAAGCATCAGGATCCCCCAGGTGACCACGGCGGTGATGCAGGCCCCTTCCAGCAGGGTGATGCCGAGCAGCAGCTTGAAGCCGACCGCAGCGCCGATGAACTCGGCGAGATCGGTGGCCATGGCGATGATCTCGGCCTGCACCCAATAGGCCCAGACTGCGGGCCTGGGCAGACGATCACGAATGTGTTCCGCCAGGTTCTTGCCAGTGACGATACCGAGCTTGGCCGAGAGGGTCTGCACCAGCATGGCCATCAGATTGGCCCACACCACTACCCACAGCAGTTGATAGCCGAAGGTGGAGCCGGCCTGGATGTTGGTCGCAAAATTGCCCGGGTCGATATAACCGATGGCGGCGATGAAGGCGGGGCCGAGCAGGGTCAGCTTGAATTTGCGGGCCGGGATGGCCCTGGTGAGCGCAGGTTGCATACTGTCATCCTCCGTGGGGATATGAGGAGAGTATGGATCTAAATGATAATTGTTATCAATTGACGTTTTGTATCGGGCTCATCGAGAAAAACATCTTGCTTCGCCAGTTGCAGTGGGAGAGGTGATTTCGTACAATACGCCGCCCTAGAAAGCAGCGTCTAAACATCACAATGTTCCTTGCCTCCGAGGTCTGGCTGCACCTGGGCGGAGGCTGAATTAATCCGTAAGGAGCTAAAATGCGTCATTACGAAATCGTCTTCATGGTTCATCCGGACCAGAGCGAGCAAGTACCTGGCATGATCGAGCGTTACACCGGCGCTATCACCACCGCTGGTGGTACCATTCATCGCCTGGAAGATTGGGGCCGTCGTCAACTGGCTTACCCGATCGACAAGCTGCACAAGGCTCACTACGTTCTGATGAACGTAGAAGCTGAACAGGCCGTTATCGATGAGCTGGAAACCAACTTCCGCTTCAACGATGCCGTTATCCGCAACATGATCATGCGCACCAAGCACGCCGTGACTGAAGTTTCTCCGATGGCCAAGGCCAAGGAAGAGCGCTTCACCCGTCGTGACGACGAGCGTCGCGAAGATGCTGTTGAAGCGTCTTCCGAAGAGTAATTCTTAGATCACCGCATTAGAGGATAAAGGCCATGGCACGTTATTTCCGTCGTCGTAAGTTCTGCCGCTTCACCGCCGAGAACGTTACCGAGATCGACTACAAAGATATCGTTACTCTGAAAAACTACGTCACTGAATCTGGCAAGATCGTACCGAGCCGTATCACCGGTACCCGCGCCAAGTATCAGCGTCAGCTGGCACGCGCCATCAAGCGTGCTCGTTACCTGGCTCTGCTGCCGTACACCGATCTGCACAACAAGTAAAAATCGGCCCGGCGCTTACGCCTAACTCAACGAAATTTATAGAGGAAAGGTAATGCAAGTTATCCTGCTCGATAAGATCGCCAAACTGGGCGGTCTGGGTGACCAAGTTTCCGTAAAAGCTGGTTATGCCCGTAACTACCTGATCCCGCAAGGCAAAGCTGTTATGGCCACCAAGGCCAACATCGAAGCCTTCGGTGCTCGTCGCGCTGAGCTGGAAGCCAAACTGGCTGCCAACAAGGCTGCTGCCGAAGAGCGCGCTGCCAAGCTGGGTGAGCTGGCTGCCGTTGTCATCGCCTCCAAGTCTGGCGACGAAGGCAAGCTGTTCGGTTCCATCGGTACCCGTGACGTGGCTGAAGCCATCACTGCTGCCGGCGTAGCCGTTGCCAAGAGCGAAGTCCGCATGGGCAACGTTCTGCGTAACACCGGTGAGTACGAAGTTGTTGTTCAGCTGCACGCTGACGTCAAAGCAACCGTACAAATCCAGGTTGTTGCTCTGTAATAGCGTTCCGCTCTTGCAGAAAAACCCGCGCACATGCGCGGGTTTTTTATTTTCAGATCAAGGGGTAAAGTGAAGGTCTGTTCCTCTGGAGGAGAACCTTTATGGCTGCCTGGGTCGAAGGTCGGGTCATCGAGCGCATCGAGTGGACACCCACCCTGCTCTCCCTGCGTGTGGAGGCGGAACTTGCCCCCTACAAGGCGGGTCAATTCACCAAGCTGGCCCTGGAGCAGGGCGAGCGTCGAGTCCAGCGTGCCTACTCCTTCGTCAATCCTCCCGGCACGCCCTATCACGAATTCTATCTGGTGGAGATCCCCGGCGGTGAACTGAGCCCCTCTCTCGGTTCCCTGCAGGTGGGCGACGGCCTGCTGGTGCAGTCCCAGGCCACCGGTTTCCTGACCCTGGATGAGATTCCCCCGGGACGGGATCTCTGGCTGCTCTCAACCGGCACCGCCATCGGCCCCTTCCTCGCCATGCTGGCAGAAGGACAGGTCTTCGACCGCTTCGAGCATCTGGTGCTGGTACATGGGGTGAGAAAAGGGGAAGAGCTCAGCTATCAGCCGCTTATCGCCAGTTTTGCCGAGCAGCATGGCGAGCGTTTTCGCTATGTTCCCTTCGTCAGTCGTGAGACCTGGCCGGGGACGATGGCAGGGCGTATCCCGGCAGCCATCGTCGATGGCAGCTTGCAGGCGAGGGTGGGGCTGAACTTCTCCCCCGAGTTGAGCCAGGTGATGATCTGCGGCAACCCCGCCATGGTGAAAGAGACTCAGCAGACCCTGCTCGGGCTGGGGCTTGCCAAGAACCTGCGTCGCGCCCCCGGCAATATCAGCATGGAAAACTACTGGTAGGGGACATGACTCCAGGGGCCGCAGGCCCCTCAACCATGTCCATGGGCATGCTGGTCAGTGTTTTTGGTGGCCGTTGCCGCCGTGCTTGTTCCTGGGCTTGTCATGGCCCTGACCCGGGTTGTTGCCACTGTGAATGCTGCGGTTGTAATGGTCGCGGTATTTTCCATCCATGTTGTCGCAGTTGAGCTGGATGCGGCTGGTCCGGGTGCTGACATCCAGGCAGTTGTGCTGCCACCACTCGTACTCCTTGTCGTCCCAATCCAGGCTTACCCGGCCCTGGTCGGTGGAGATCCGGATGTCGTCATCGTGTTTGGAAGGGGGGGCAGCAAAGGCCATTCCCTGAACCAGAAGCAGGGAGAGCAGCAGTGCGCCGCGGGAAGTCATGGTCATGTGGGTCATCGCATCAAGGCTCCTGTCAGGGGGATCATTGATCCAGTTGCGTGCTGATCTGGTTGGTGCTGGGGGGCTGGTTGCGCTGCGTCTCGTCCTCCAGACTGAGGTTGATCCTCTTGCAGTCGGCGGCGGCCGTGTCGCCGCTCCCGAGATCGAAGCAGTTGCTCTGGGACCAGTCAAACTGCGTGTCATTCCAGTCCAGATTGAAGGTCAGCGCATCCACGGAGAAGGTCTGGCTCCCTTCGTCCTGTGCCAGGGCGCTACCAGTGCTCAGAAAAAGAGAGAGCAACAAAGCCGTCGTTCTGTTCATGATGTCCTCGAGTCGTGTTCGGTGGAAATGAGTGTAATGCGGCGGGCTTAACCCGAGCATAACCGCAGATGTCCTTCAGGTACGGGGTCGATTGTAGTGTTTTTCTGCTGCCGATTTGCACGTTTTGGTCGCACTCTGGGCAGCTGATCGTCCATCGGCGGGAATTCGGGGATTTGCCCTTCTCTCCGGGGGAGTGGTGACTATAATCGGCAGCCAACTTTTCCTGCAGATGTTTCCCGTTTCATCATGACTACTCAGGCTTGCGCCGCATTGCGTTACCCCAAGGGATGGTTCGCCCTCACGACTGTCTACAGTTTTACCGGGCTGGCCATTCTGGCCTCCATCGTCTTCTCCCTGCTGCTGTTTCTCTCCATCGACGAAAACCCCCTGATGAAGTGGCTGTTCGGCGGGCTGGCCATCATCTTTGAGCTGGGCAAGTTCTACGTCTGGTACGAGTACGGCGAGTGCAAGGCGAGGCGGGATCTGGGCGGCGCCTTCTGGTCGCTGCTGTTCTACAGCGTGCTGGCCGCCATCTCCATCGGGGGCAGTATCGGCGGCATCAACAGCGCCACCAACACCATCCTGAGCCAGCAGGCGCGTCACGAGCGGGAGATAGCCCGTTTCGACGAGCAGATAGCCAGCATAGAGCGGCAGATCCAGCTCAACGAAGAGGCGGCCCGCAAATACATCGAGATGGCGCGTATCTCGAGCGGCGTCAGCGGTCTGCAGCAGGCCAACACCAAGCTCAGGCTGCGTCAGGACGAGCTGCGCCAGGAGCGGGACGCCAAGCCGCTGGGGGAGCAGTCCTCCATGCTGGGGCTGATGAGCAGTCTGGCGGACGGGGTGGGCATGAGCATCGGCCAGGTGCAGTTCCTGCTGGTCTGCTTCCTGTCTATCCTGCTCGATGCGTTTGGTGCCTTTTTCGTCAGCCTGATCGGTGAGGAGAACCGCTTCCGCCGTCAATGGATGTGGCAACGAGAGAAGGCGCAAGCCGAGGCCCGGGTCGCAGCGCCGACCCCGGAGCCGTCAGCGTTCAGCAGACCCGTGCCCGAGCCAGCCGTGGTCGCCCAGGTGCGCGGCGCGCTGGAGAGCGGCGAGCTCAAATGCAGCAAACGCAAGGTGGCAGAGGCATTGTCACTGTCTCTGGAGGAGGTGGACCGGGTGTTCCAGCATCTGCTGGCGCAGGGCGTGCTGGGGCAGGGCAGCAATCGTCACTACCATCTTCGTGCCGAGCAGGGGTGAATCCGGCTCAGTCGAACCAGATAAGACCCTCATAGGGTTGCTGTCTGAGGGAGGCGAGCCGGCTATCCAGGTTGCCTGCATGGATTTCCAGCCGGTGCCCGTCGGGATCCAGCAGATAGAGTGAATCCCCTTCGCTGCTGTTCTTCTTCCACTCCACGACGCCCGCCGCGCGCAGACGGGCGCAGAAGGCTGGAAACTGTTCAGGCGAGATGCCAAACGCGACATGGCTGTAATCTCTGGCCGGTTGGGGAGGATCGCAGGAGAGACAGAGCCAGAGATCGCCGAGGGTGAGATAGGCTCCCCGTGCCCATCTCACCCTGGGGCGACATCCCAGCAAGTCGACATAAAAGGCAACGCTGCTGTCGAGATCGCCGGTTGCCAGCGTGAGATGGTTCAGTCCATGCAGCATCTTCTCTTGTTCCCCCTTGTCCCCGAACCCTAGTGAGTGAGCACCATCATCAGGCTGAGGAAGGCGGCAAGCCCGCCGCCGATGCCGATGATCCAGTAAAAGCCCTTGGCCCCCTGTTTGAGCGGGATGCGGAAGTAGAGCAGAAACGCCCACCACACCAGGGCCAGCAACAGAGGAATAAGAAACATTCGAGCCATGGTGTCCTCGCTGTTATTCTGTTGACCCTTGATCAATCAACAGGATGGATTGTGCAATGACGCAGCTACAGATTACCGCATTCGGCGACCCCTCGGTACTCAGGCTCAACCCTTCCCTGGACAAGGTGCCCGCGGAGGGAGAGGTCCGGGTGCGCATCTGCTTTGCGGGGGTCAACCCCATCGATGCCAAGACCCGGGCCGGTCTCGGCTGGGCGGCCGCCCAGAACAAGGACAACCTGCCCTGGACGCCGGGCTATGACGTCTCCGGTGTGGTGGAAAAGGTGGGGCCCGGCGTGGCCTCCCTGGCCGAGGGGGATCAGGTGTGCGGCATGGTGGGTTTCCCCCTCGCCGCCGGTGCATATGCCGAATCCGTGGTGGCCCGCGAGGAGGAGCTGGTCAAGCTCGATGGGGTGAGCCTCAGGCAGGGAGCGGCCCTGCCGCTGGCGGGACTCACCGCCTGGCAGGGGCTGCTGGAGCACGGTGGCTTGCAGTCGGGGCAACGGGTACTGATCCTGGCCGGTGCCGGTGGCGTCGGCCATCTGGCGGTGCAGTTTGCCGCCGCCTATGGTGCCCACGTGGTTGCCACGGCAAGCGGCGACAATCACAGCTTCCTTCATAGTCTCGGGGCGAGCCGGATGGTGGATTACCACCAGGCCGGGTGGTGCACCGAGGCGATCACCGATGGTCCGTTCGATCTGGTGCTGGATCTGGTGGGGGGCGAGAGCGGCAAGGCGGCGCTGGCCTGCGTCAAGCCGGGCGGCCGTCTGGTGACGGTACCCACCATCACGGCCCAGCAGATCAAGGACGCGGGGGCCGAGCTCGGTGTCGAAGTTGTCGGCATGCTGGTCCATCCCGATCGAACGCAGCTGACCCAGATGCTGACGCTGCTTCGCCAGGGGGAAGTGAAGATCACCGTCTCTGGTGAATACACGCTGGCAGAAGGGGCGCTGGCCCATCAGGCCATCGAGCAGGGCCATGTGCGCGGCAAGCTGTTGCTGCGCATGTCCGCCGCAGACGGCCAGCCCGGATGATAGACTTCACCGGGATGGGGCTGGGAGGGTTGTTTCTGAGCGCCTTCACCTCCGCCACCCTGTTGCCCGGCAGCTCGGAAGTGCTGCTGGGCGCCATGGCGGTCAAGGGGGAGTGGAGCATGACCAGCCTGCTTTTCTGGGCGACGCTGGGCAATACCCTGGGTTCCATGACCACCTGGTGGCTCGGCTGGCTCGCCACCCACAAGAAAAAACCGGAAGATTTTCAAGGCCGTGGGGAACAAAAAGCCCTTGGTTGGCTCAAACGTCATGGCCACTGGTGTCTACTGCTTGCCTGGACGCCTGTGGTCGGCGATGGTCTCTGTCTGCTGGCTGGTTGGCTGCGCCTCTCCTTCTGGCGCTCCCTCATCTTGATCGGGCTCGGCAAATTGCTTCGTTATGCCCTGGTGTTTCTGCTGGCCAGTCAGATCTTCTAGCCCTTTTGTCACTCACGAGGTACCCGTGAACAAACTCATTCCATTAAGCATGCTGCTGGGCTTCTCCCTTCCCGTGCTGGCGGCCCCGACCCTGGTGTCCGAGCAGGTCAAGCAGGAGGGCAAGCTCGGCATTCCCTATCAGATGTACAAGCTGGACAACGGTTTGACCGTGATCCTGGCCCCCGACCACTCCGATCCCCTGGTGCATCTGGACGTCACCTATCACGTCGGCTCCTCCCGGGAAACCGTGGGCAAGTCGGGCTTTGCCCACTTCTTCGAGCACATGATGTTCCAGGGCTCCAAGCACGTTGGTGATCAGGAACACATGCGGATCATCAACGAGGCGGGCGGTGACATGAACGGCACCACCAACAAGGACCGCACCAACTACTACGAAACCGTGCCGGCCAACCAGCTGGAGAAGGTGCTCTGGCTGGAGGCGGATCGCATGGGCTTCCTGCTCGATGCGGTGAGCCAGAAGAAGTTCGAGATCCAGCGCGCCACCGTCAAGAACGAACGGGCTCAGCGCATCGACAACCAGCCTTATGGCCTGGTGGGCGAGCGGGTGGGGGAGGCACTCTATCCGCGCACCCACCCCTACTCCTGGCAACCCATCGGTTATGTGGAGGATCTCGACCGGGTCGACGTCAACGACCTCAAGCAGTTCTTCCTGCGCTGGTACGGCCCCAACAATGCGACCCTGACCCTGGGCGGCGACTTTGATACCAAGCAGGCGCTGGCCTGGATTGAGCAGTACTTCGGTTCCATCCCGCGCGGTCCGGACGTGGCCGAACCGACGCCTCAGCCTGCCACCCTGCCGGCAACCCGCTACGTGACGCTGGAAGACAAGGTGCATCTACCGCTCCTGTATATCAGCTACCCGACCGTCTCCCTGGGTGACCCGCAGGAGCCGGCGCTGGACATCTTTGCCGATGTGCTGGGGGGCTCTGCCAGCTCCATGCTCTACCAGTCCCTGGTGAAAACCGGCAAGGCCATCGAGGCGGGTGCCTCCCACTCCTGCGAAGAGCTGGCCTGTACCCTGACGGTCTATGCCTACCCCAATCCGGCGGCGGATGGCAGCCTCAAGACCCTCAAGGGCGAGGTGGACAAGGTGATCGGCGAGTTCGCCCAGCGCGGCATCAAGCCCGCGGATCTGGAGAAGGCCATCAGCAGCTATCGCGCGTCCGCCATCTGGGGACTCGACAGTATCGAGGGCAAGGTAAGCCAGCTTGCCATGGGGCAGGTGCTGGCCCGGGATCCCGACTATGTGTTCAAGAATCTGGATGCCATCGCCCGGGTCAAGGGGTCTGACGTCAAGGCTGCCTACGACAAGTTCATCCAGAACAAGCCTGCCGTGGTGCTGAGCGTGGTGCCCAAGGGCAAGAGCGACTGGCAGGCCGCCAAGCCCAATTTCACTCCCGCCAAGCGGGAGCTGCCGGATTACAGCAAGCATGACAAGGTGCTGGCCGAGCGGCCGGTGAAAGATGACTTCGATCGCAGCGTGCAGCCCAAGGCGGCCGATGCGGTGAGCGTCAAGGTGCCCGCCATCTGGCGTGGCAAGCTCGACAAGGGGATCGAGATCATCGGCACCCACAGCGACGAGATCCCGGCCGTCTCCATCATGATCGCCCTGCCGGGTGGCATCCGGGCCGAAGGCAAGGGAGAGCTGGGGCTGGCCAGCCTCACCGCCGCCATGCTGGAGCAGGGGACGACGCGCCTCTCCGAGGCCGAGCTGAGCGACGAGCTGCAAAAACTCGGCGCCAGCATCAGCGTCTCCAGCGCCCAGTACAACAACCTCATCACCATCAGCAGTCTGGCGGACAAGCTGCCTGAAACCCTGGCGCTGGTGCGGGAAGTGCTGCTGCAACCCGGCCTGCGGGAAGCGGACTTCGAGCGGCTCAAGACCCAGATGCTGCAAGGCATGAAACAGAGCGAGCAGCAACCCGAGTGGCTGGCGGGTCAGGCGTTCCGCGAACTGGTCTATGGCAAGCAGAACCGCCTCGGCCAACCCTCTGACGGGGTGCTGGCGGACGTGGAGAAGCTGACACTGGCGGATGTGAAGCGCTTCTATGAGGCCTATTACAATCCGACCAATGCCAAGGTGGTGGTGACAGGTGATGTGACTGCCCAGCAGGTGGAATCCGGTCTCGCCTTCCTGACCCAGTGGCAGGGGGCCGCCCCGACCCTGGGGGATCTCAAGCCCAGGGGAGAGCAGGCCAAGCCAGGCATCTATCTGGTGGACAAGCCGGGGGCACCCCAGTCGGTGATCCGCATCGGCCGCCGGGCCATGGCGTTCGACACCACGGGTGACTACTTCATCGCGAACCTGATGAACTTCAACCTGGGCGGCAACTTCAACAGCCGCATCAACCTGAACCTGCGGGAAGACAAGGGCTACACCTATGGTGCCAGCTCGGGCTTCCAGGCCAACCGCGAGGCGGGTATCTTCGCGACCGGCGCCAACGTGCGCACCGATGCGACCGTGGATGCCATCCGCCAGTTCCTCAAGGAGATGGACGGCTACCGCAAGAGCGGGCCGACTCCGGTGGAGCTGGCCTACATGCGCAGCGCCGTCTCCCAGCAGGATGCGCTCTCCTACGAGACCCTGGGGCAGAAGGCTGGCTTCCTGCTGCAGATGATCATGTACGACCTGAAGCCGGACTATGTGCAGGCCCAGAACAACCTGATCAAAACGGTGTCACCCGAGACGCTGAAGGCCAGTGCAGCCCGCTGGCTGGATCCGGCCGAGATGGTGATTGTGGTGGTGGGAGACAAGCAAAAGCTTGAAAAACCCCTGAGCGAGCTTCATCTTCCCATCTATCCACTGCAACTGCCCTGAGGGGCGTCGCAACAATAAGTGCCGCCCCGGGTGGGGCGGCCACACATGAGCCGTGAATATGACTACTACTAGCTTGTCGCTCACCGAGTTGCTGGCTGCGCTGGGCACCCCGGAACGGGTGACCGCCCTCAAGGGGATCCGGCGCGGGATCGAGCGCGAATGTCTGCGCATCACCCCCGAAGGGACCCTGGCCCAGACCGATCACCCCAGAAGCCTGGGGTCGGCCCTGACCCATGCCAACATCACCACCGACTACTCCGAGAGCCTGCTGGAGTTCATCACGCCGGCCACCGACTCCATCGAGAGCCTGATCGAGCAGCTCGGCGACATTCACCGCCACACCATTCATCATCTGGGAGAGGAGCGGATCTGGCCCCTCTCCATGCCCTGCTTCGTCGGTGACGAGGAGAGCATCCGCCTGGCCCAGTACGGCAGCTCCAACATCGGGCGGATGAAGACCCTCTATCGCCAGGGGCTGAAGAACCGCTACGGCAGCCTGATGCAGGTGATCGCCGGGGTGCACTTCAACTTCTCCATGCCGGACAGCTTCTGGTGCGAGTGGCAGGATCTGGTGGGAGAGGGCTGCTGCAGCCAGCGCTTCATCTCCGACAAGTACATGGGGCTTATTCGCAACGTCTACCGCTTCGGCTGGCTGGTGCCCTATCTGTTCGGCGCGTCTCCTGCCATCTGCGACTCCTTCCTCAAGGGGCGCAAGAGCAGCCTGCCGTTCCAGAAGACCGGCAAGGGCACTCTTTACCTGCCCTATGCCACGGCTCTGCGCCTGTCCGATCTCGGTTACACCAACAGCGCCCAGGCGGGGCTCAAGATCAGTCATGACAGCCTGCCCGCCTATGTGAGCAGCCTGCGCCGGGCCATCAATACCCATGATCCCGACTTCGCCAGGATAGGGGTCAAGGTGAACGGCGAGTACCGCCAGCTCAACGACAACGTGCTGCAGCTGGAGAACGAGCTCTACGCGCCGATCCGCCCCAAGCGTACCCCCCGCAGCGGCGAGAAGCCCTCGGATGCGCTGGAGCAGCGCGGCATCGAATACATCGAGCTGCGCACGGTGGACGTCAATCCTTTCACCCCGTTCGGTATCGAGGTGGATCAGATCCGCTTCTTCGATCTCTTCCTGGTCTGGTGCCTGTTGCGCCCGTCCCCCGTGCTCTCGGATGACGAGGTTGCCCGCAACCGCCGCAACCAGAACAAGGTGGTGCTGGAGGGGCGTCGCCCCGGCCTGACGCTTGAAGATGAGCAGGGCAATGCCATCGGCCTCAAGGAGTACGGCCTCAAGCTGTTCGACGAGCTGGCCGAGGTCGCAGCGCTGCTGGATCGCTGCTGCGGTCGCAACCGCTATCGCGAGACGCTGGCGATGCACAGTGAGAAGTTGCTCGACCCCGAGCAGACCTACTCCGCCCGCCTGCTCAAGCAGTTGCTTTCAAGCGGCCAGGACAACGGCTGCTTCGGCGATGCGCTGGCGAGCCGCTACCGGGAAGAGATGCTGGCCGGCGAGCTGCAATACTGGGACGAGGCCTACTTTGCCGGCGAGGCGCGGGACTCCCTGGCCAAGCAGCGGGAGCGGGAACGCAGTGACAGTCTGTCGTTCGACGACTTCCTGGCTGACTATTTCGGTACCCGTCAGCCCGGCTGATGCATGCCTCAGTGACGAGAGCCGCCCACCCGGGCGGCTTTTTTATGGACTGTCTGTGGCGAGCGGACACAAAAAATGGCCCCGAAGGGCCGTTTTGCATGGGGCGGTTTCCCGTCAGAGGATGAGGCCCCCGAAGAAGAAGCCCAGGGCCACTGCCATGGCGATGGTGGCCACACCCGGGATGAAGAAGGGGTGGTTGAACACGGCCTTGCCGATGCGGGTGGAGCCGGTGTCGTCCATCTCGACCGCGGCCAGCAGGGTCGGGTAGGTCGGCAGCACGAACAGGGCGCTCACGGCGGCGAAGGAGGCGATGGCCGCCAGCGGGCTGACACCCAGTGCCAGGGCGGCAGGCATCAGGGCCTTGGTGGTGGCACCTTGCGAGTAGAGCAGCATGGAGGAGAAGAACAGCACCACGGCCAGCAGCCAGCTGTATTGGCTCAGCAGATCGCCGGCGAACGCCTGGATCTCGACCATGTTGCCCTTCACGAAGACGTTGCCCAGCCAGGCCACGCCCAGCACGCAGATACAGGCGGACATACCGGACTTGAAGGTCGGCATGTTGGTGATCTGGGCCGCGTCCAGTTTGCAGAACAGTACCATCAGGGTGGCGGCGGAGAGCATGATGCCCATGATGGCGCCATCGCGGGGGATCGGCGGATTGCTGATGAGGCCGACATTGCCGGAGATGGCGGTGGCATAGGCCATCACGGCCACGATGGAGGCGACGAAGATGCCGACGGAGAGCTTGGCATAAGGCTTGATCTCAACCTGGCTGGTACCGCGCAGCTTGATGAGTCCCTTGGCTTTGCGCTCCAGATAGACTTCGTCCTGATCCAGCGGCTTGCCCAGCAGGTTGGCGATGAAGGCCCCCAGCAGACAGGCGATGAAGCTGGACGGGATGCAGATGGCCAGCAGGGTCAGGTAGTCGACGCCAAGCGGCTCCAGCATGCCGGAGAAGGCGACCACGGCCGCCGAGATGGGGGAGGCGGTGATGGCAATCTGGGAGGCAACGACCGCGATGGAGAGCGGACGGGACGGGCGAATGCCCTGCTCCTTGGCCACTTCGGCGATCACCGGCAGGGTGGAGAAGGCGGTGTGACCGGTACCGGCCAGCATGGTCATCAGGTAGGTGACGACCGGGGCGGCGAAGGTGATGTGCTTGGGATTCTTGCGCAGGGCTTTTTCGGCCAGGTGCACCAGATAATCCATCCCGCCGGCCAGCTGCATACAGGCGATGGCGCAGATGACGGACGCGATGATCATGATCACGTCCCACGGGAGATAGGTCACCAGCTGATCGCTCGGGATGGGCATGCCCAGCCCCCAGGTCAGTACCAGTACCCCAAGACCACCGGCAAAGCCGATACCTATGCTGCCTATCCGGGCCCCCAGATAGATAGCGGCGAGCACGACAAGTAACTCGATTCCAATCATAGCGAACACTCCATTTTCCAGTTTTTTTAGGTTTTATTAGGCTGAAAAGCCAATTCCCGATGGGGCTGTGGGGAGACCGCTCGGGAATTGACTTTAAATGGGCCGGGATAACCCCGGCCCATCTGCTCGCTTATACGGTGGCTTCGCGGGTGTAACGCTTGGCTTTGTATTGCGGGTTCATCAGGTTCTCGATGGAGAGGATCTCGTCCAGCTGTTCGGCGGTCAGCAGGCCGCGTTCCAGCACGACTTCGCGGACGTTCTTGCCGGTCTGGGCACAGATCTTGCCGACGATGTCGCCTTCATGGTGACCGATGAAGGGGTTCAGGTAGGTCACGATGCCGATGGAGTTCAGCACGTGGTTCATGCAGATGTCCGGGTTGGCGGTGATGCCTTCCACGCACTTCTCGCGCAGGGAGATGCAGGCTTTTTCCATCAGGCTCAGGGATTCGAACATGGCCTGACCGATCACCGGCTCCATGACGTTCAGCTGCAGCTGACCGGCCTCGGCGGCGAAGGTGATGGTGACGTCGTTGCCGAATACCTTGAAGCAGGACTGGTTGACCACTTCCGGAATGACCGGGTTGACCTTGGCCGGCATGATGGAGGAGCCAGCCTGCATTTCCGGCAAGTTGATCTCTTTGAGCGCAGTGCGCGGGCCGGAGGAGAGAAGACGCAGGTCATTACAGATCTTGGAGAGCTTCATGGCCAGGCGCTTGACCGCACCGTGCAGCATCACATAGGCGCCGCAGTCGGAGGTCGCTTCGATGAGGTCCTCTGCCGGCACGTAGGCACGACCGGTGATCTCGGCCAGACGCTTGATAGCAAGACCGGAGTACTCGGGCGGAGTGTTCAGACCGGTACCGATGGCGGTGGCGCCCAGGTTCACTTCCAGCAGCAGCTCCTGGCAACGCTTGATGGATTTGATCTCTTCACGCAGGGTGACGGCGAAGGCGTGGAACTCCTGACCCAGGGTCATGGGCACGGCGTCCTGCAACTGGGTACGGCCCATTTTCAGGATATGTTTGAATTCCTTGGCTTTGACATCGAAGGCGGCGATGAGGGCTTCCAGAGCGTGCAGGGTGGTGTCGGTGCTGTTGACCACGGCCACGCGGAAACCGGTGGGGTAGGCATCGTTGGTGGACTGGCACTTGTTGACGTGATCGTTGGGGTTGATGACGTCGTAGCGACCCTTTTCAAGTCCCATCAGCTCGAGGGCGATGTTGGCCAGCACTTCGTTGGTGTTCATGTTGACGGAGGTACCGGCGCCGCCCTGATAGACATCGACCGGGAACTGATCGAAGCACTTGCCGGTGTTCAGCATCAGGTCGCAGGCTTCGACAATCTTGTCTGCGATCTCGGGACGGATGGTGCCCAGCTCACCGTTGGCCAGTGCAGCCGCCTTCTTGGTCAGGACCATGCCACGAACAAACTCGGGAACGTCAGAAATCTTCTGAGTGCTGATCTTGAAGTTTTCAACAGCGCGCAGGGTGTGCACGCCGTAGTAGAGGTCGTTGGAAACTTCTTTGGTGCCCAGCAGGTCTTCTTCAATGCGGACGTTCTTGATGTCGCTCATTGTTATGCCTCAGAAATCAAATAAATGGAAACGATCCTCACCGAGTGGTCGCGATTTCCCTACGCACATTTCATCCTGAAGCACCACACATCGGGTGGGGCAGTTGGGAGCCAGTTGCTCCCTGTGCAATGACTGGTGTTGATGTTACCCCAATTGAGGTATCCGGTATTAGACCTGGATCACTAAATTTGAGGCAACCTCAAATTTCTTGTGGTCATTAAACAGATATTGCAATCGGGCGATTAACTTTGACAGAACAACCACCTCAATCCCAGTTGGGCGGACAAATATTTATCCGTATTCCGGGGCCTGCGGCAGGAGAGGCTTGAAAAATGATCAACCAGCCCCATGTTAATGTCAGAAGACCTGAACCCGGCGCGTCAGCATCAGCGATGTGCGGCTGCCGACCGGACACCCCGGGTCCATTCATTCATCGCTCCGAGGTTGCTATGGGCAAGTTGTTACTGTTGTTGGTCGGGCTAGTATTGCTGGAGTTCACCGTCATGATCAAGGTGGGCTCCGTGATCGGGGCCTTGCCGACCGTTGGCTTGTTGGTGCTGACCGCCGTGCTGGGATCGTCGCTGGTGCGCAGCGAGGGGATCAAGACCCTGCTCACTGCCCAGCAGAAGATGCAGCTGGGGGAGATGCTCGGCCGCGAGGTGATGGGTGGCATGATGCTGGCGTTGGCGGGCTTGCTGCTGATTATCCCGGGATTTGTGAGCGATATTGTCGGCATCCTGCTGCTGCAGCCCTGGCTGCGCAACATGCTGGCCGACAAGCTGATTGGCAGCAATCAGTTCAGGATGCAGATGGGGGGCTTCCAGGCTCGCCAGCAGCCGTTTGAACCGGGCCCCGGCGATGACAGGCCCGGACAATCCCCGCGAGGGGGTGGCAACACCATCGAAGGGGAGTTCGAACGCAAAGAGTAATCGCGAGCCTCGGGCTGTGCCGTCAGGATCTCCCCTGATGGCACAGCCGCTCGAATCTGTGGCAGGCATACCCCCATGCCAGCAATCCGGCGGCCAGGTTCGCCAGCAGCATCCCCAGATAGATCCCCTGTTCTCCCCCCAGTTTTGCCCCCAGCCAGGCCCCCGGCAGCAAGAAGACAAACAGTCTGATGCCGTTTATCAGCAGTGACACCGCCGATGCCCTGACGCCGTTGAGCGCCGATGCCAGCAGCATCACCATGCCCTGAAAGCCGTAGCCGATGGGGACCAGATGCAGATAGAGCACGATGAGTCGCACCACTTGCGGATGATCGCTGAACAGATCGGCGATGAAGGGGGCGAGAAGCCAGGTCAGCACGTAGACCCCAAGCTGGAATATCAGGGCAAAGCGCATGCAGAGCAGCAGGGCGGCCTTGGCTCGGGCCGGATTCCCGGCGCCGCAGTTCTGCGAGATGAAGGGGGCCAGCACGGAGGAGAGCGCCATCATCACGATGAGCAGCAAGGCCTCGACCCGGGATGCCGCGCCGTAGGCGGCGACCACCTCGGTTCCCAGCCCGGCGAAAATGATCATCAACACGGCGTTGGCCAGTGGGTTGAGCATGTTGGTAAACGATGCGGGCACCGCCACATGGAGCAGGGCGCGCCAGTGGGCCAGCAACTGCGGGCGCGGGGAGAGGCGCCAGTGCAGCAGGCCCTCGCGGTGGCGCAATATATAGAGGCTGACCAGCATGGCCATCAGCCAGGAGAGGGAAGTGGCGATGGCGGCTCCCCGAATGCCCCACTCGGGGAAGGGGCCCGGCCCGAAGATGAGCAGAGGATCCAGCACGCCGTTGACCAGACCGGCGACCCCCATCACCAGACTGGGGGTCTTGGTATCCCCCGTCGTCCGGATGGCCGCATTGCCGACCATGGGCACGACCAGCATGGGGACGGTCAGATACCAGATGAGCATGTAATCGTGGATGAGGGAGATGAGCTCGGGGCTGGCCCCCAGCAGGGTGAACAGAGGGGTAATGGTCATTGCCCCCAGTCCGGCAAGCAGACTCACCAGGATGACGGCGAGGAACAGGCAGTCTGTGGTGATGCGGGCAGCCTCGTCATGGCGACCCTGCCCCAGGGCATGACCGAGCAGGGCGCACAGGCCCGCTCCCAGCCCCATGGTCAGGGAGGTGACGACAAAGGTGACCGGGAAGGTGAAGCTGATGGCGGCCAGCGCCTGGGTACCCAGCATGCCGATGAAGAAGGTATCGACCAGGTTGAAGGCCAGGATGGCGATGATGCCCAGGATCATGGGGCCCGTCATGCGCAGCAGCATGGGCGTCATGGGGGCGGTCAGCATGGGGTTGGGTCGGCTCAAGGCAGAGTCTCTAGGTGCTTTGGGCCTGAATGCTGGCCGTCTCCATCCGCCTTCCTGATTGGGGATGGGTGATCCATCGAAGGTGTTCATAGTACGTGAAAATATTTTTTTTGTATTTGCCCTTGAAGGGCTAGCCCTGTTGCCCCAGATCAGGGGCATGACAAATTTGGCCGATTGCGGCCATTCCTCAAGCAACACAGAGACTCATTTTGGGAGAGTTATCGATGAAAATTCGTCCACTGCACGACCGCGTCATCATCAAGCGCATCGAAGCTGAAGCCAAATCCGCTGGCGGCATCGTCTTGACTGGCACTGCGGCCCAGAAGTCCACCCGTGGTGAAGTTCTTGCCGTGGGGACTGGTCGAATTCTGGACAATGGGGATGTCAAAGCACTGGCCGTCAAGGTGGGTGACAAGGTGATCTTCAACGAAGGCTACGGCGTGAAGACCGAAAAGCTGGATGGCCAGGACGTACTGATCCTGTCCGAGACCGACATCCTGGCGATTGTCGAAGAGTAATCACCCTCCCTCTTTTCCCGAATTGATTTAAGGATTGAAGAACATGGCAGCTAAAGAAGTTAAGTTTGGCAACGAAGCTCGCATCAAAATGCTGGAAGGCGTCAACATCCTGGCCGATGCCGTCAAGGTGACCCTGGGCCCGAAAGGCCGCAACGTGGTGCTGGACAAGTCCTTCGGCGCCCCGACCATCACCAAGGATGGCGTCTCCGTTGCCCGTGAAATCGAACTGGAAGACAAGTTCCAGAACATGGGTGCCCAGATGGTCAAGGAAGTCGCTTCCAAGGCCAATGACGCCGCCGGTGACGGTACCACCACTGCCACCGTACTGGCTCAAGCCATCGTCAACGAAGGCCTGAAGGCCGTTGCTGCCGGCATGAACCCCATGGATCTGAAGCGTGGTATCGACAAGGCCGTTGTGGCTGCCGTTGCCGAGTTGCAAGCTCTGTCCACTCCCTGCGCCGACAACAATGCCATCGCCCAGGTAGGCACCATCTCCGCCAACTCCGACGAGAAGGTCGGCAAGCTGATTGCCGAAGCCATGGACAAGGTCGGCCGTGACGGCGTCATCACCGTGGAAGACGGTCAGGGCCTGGACGACGAGCTGGCGGTGGTAGAAGGCATGCAGTTCGACCGCGGCTACCTCTCCCCTTACTTCGTGAACAAGCCGGAAACCGGCTCCGTCGAGCTGGATGATCCCTTCATCCTGCTGGTGGACAAGAAAGTCTCCAACATCCGCGAAATGCTGCCGGTGCTGGAAGGTGTGGCCAAGGCGGGCAAACCGCTGATCATCGTGGCCGAAGACGTGGAAGGCGAAGCGCTGGCGACCCTGGTGGTCAACACCATGCGTGGCATCGTGAAAGTGGCCGCCGTCAAGGCGCCGGGCTTCGGTGATCGCCGCAAGGCCATGCTGCAGGATATCGCCATCCTGACCGGTGGTACCGTGATCTCCGAAGAAGTGGGCATGGAGCTGGAAAAAGCGACCCTGGAAGATCTGGGCCGTGCAAAGCGCATCGTCATCACCAAAGAGAACACCACCATCATCGATGGCGTGGGTGATGCTGCCCTGATCGAAAGCCGCGTGGCCCAGATCCGTCAGCAGATCGAAGAGACCTCTTCCGATTACGACCGTGAGAAGCTGCAAGAGCGCGTGGCCAAGCTGGCCGGCGGTGTTGCCGTGATCAAGGTGGGTGCTGCCACTGAAGTTGAAATGAAAGAGAAGAAAGCCCGTGTTGACGATGCCCTGCACGCCACTCGCGCAGCCGTGGAAGAAGGCGTGGTTGCCGGTGGTGGTGTAGCGCTGGTGCGCGTTGCTGCCAAGCTGGCCTCCCTGCGTGGTGACAACGAAGACCAGAACGTCGGCATCAAGGTTGCCCTGCGCGCCATGGAAGCCCCGCTGCGTCAAATCGTCATCAACGCCGGCGAAGAAGCCTCCGTCATCGCCAATGCCGTGAAGAACGGTGAAGGCAACTACGGTTACAACGCCTACACCGAACAGTACGGCGACATGCTGGCCATGGGTATCCTGGATCCGACCAAGGTAACTCGTTCTGCCCTGCAGTTCGCCTCGTCCGTCGCTGGCCTGATGATCACCACAGAGTGCATGATCTCCGAGCTGCCGAAGAAAGATGCACCTGCCATGCCTGATATGGGTGGCATGGGCGGTATGGGTATGATGTAATCCCGTCAAGTCATCAAACGGCTCGCTTTTGCGGGCCGTTTTTTTTAGTGCTACTAAGCTGAAGTTGTTGATAGTGAAATGATCTGAGGTGAACATGCGATACTTAGGGCTTCTCCCGTTACTCCTTTTCCTGGCCTTGCCGGGCATGGCGCAGGCGACACCGCAGGGGCCGGTCATTCTCAAGGTGACGGGGAATCTGGACCCTGCCGACCCGGCAGATGGAGAGGTGCTGTTCGATATGGCCATGATCCAGGCGCTGCCGCAGCATGAGGTGGTGACGAGCAATCCCTGGGTGGACAAACCGCACAAATACGTAGGGCCGAAACTGGCGGACGTGCTGACTGAGGTGAAGGCCAACGGCAAGAGCATCACGCTCACCGCCCTGAACAGTTTCCAGATCCGGATCAACTGGGATAAGGTCAAGCAATACGATCCTATTCTGGCCTGGCAGGATAACGGGATGACCATGCGGGTACGTGACAAGGGGCCGCTCTGGTTTATCCTGCCACTGGATCAGCATCCCGAACTCAGGCGTTCCGAGTTCACCGACATGATGATCTGGCAACTGAGTGCGATCGACATTCAGCAGTAAAAACGGTGGTTTACGGGAGTACTGGGTGAAAGCGAAGACCAGGGCCTGGCCCTTACTCGGCGTTCTTTATCTATCCATTCTGTTGTTCACGGGTAGCACCCTCTATTGCCTGGTGCAGATACAAAATGCGACCCGGGTGATGGAGAAGTACACCTATGACGTCTCCTGGGCATTGATGCAGTTGCAGCTCGAGCTGGGCCGCTTTCTCAATGCCGTCGAGATTTACCACTATGGCGGCATAGACCAGGAAACCCTGCTGCTCCGCTATGACATTCTCTGGAGTCGTACTCCCATCCTCCTGAGCGGCCAATTGAGAAAAAGCCTCGCGGACAATCCAAAGACGCTGCGGCTGGTGAAACTGACCGAAAGCAGTATCCGCAAGCTGGAGCCTGATTTGGTCAGGCTCAAACCGGGGACGCCGGATTACCAGCAAGTCATGATGACACTGGCGCCCTTGCAGGAACCCCTCTCTTACTCTCTTGCTTCCGTCATGCAGAACAACATCAACGTCTATACGGGTAACGACGCGCGTTTTGGCCAGTTGCGCAATGCCCTGCTGTTCATGGTGTCGGGGCTGGTGGTGTCCGTCATTCTGCTCAGCGGCCTGCTGGTGCGAGAAGCCAGGCGCCATTTCAGGACCGCTAGGATCGATCCCCTCACCGGGCTCGCCAACCGGCTGGCGCTGCTGGAAAAGATGGATGCCTATGTCACCCGTGACACCTCCTTCGGATTGGTGCTGGTCGATATCAACGACTTTCGCGATATCAACAGCAAGTTTGGCTACAACACAGGGGACCTTCTGCTGCAGGAGGTGGCAAAGCGGCTGCGCGCCCTGTGCGAAAACGGGGAGTGGGTGGCGCGTTTGGGGGGAGATCAGCTTGCCATGCTGCAACGGGAGGGGAGCGATCTTCGCCAGGTCAGGGAGCTCGTGGCCAGAGTACTCCACTCCATCAAGCAAGACATCATCATCGACAACTACCCTTTCCGGCTTGAGGTTGGTATCGGTATCGCCTTCTTCCCGACCGACAGCAAACAGACCCAGGAGTTGCTCAGCCGGGCGGAGCAGGCCCTCTCTCACAGCCGCAAGACCCATGTTCCCTATGTCATCTATGACAGTTCCCTGCTCAACGAGACGGCCAGGCGCAAGCATCTTGCTTCCGACATGGTGATGGCACTGGAGCACAATGCGCTCGAGCTCTATTACCAGCCCATCGTCAATCTGGAAAGTGGCCGCTGTGAAGCTGTGGAGGCGCTGCTGCGCTGGCGCCATCCCGAGCTTGGCTTTATCCCGCCCAACGAGGTGATCCAGGTCGCGGAAGAGTTCCAGCTGGCTGAGAAACTGGGTGGTTGGGTATTGAATACCGCATGTGAGCAACTGCATCAGTGGCAGCACCTGGGTTTGGTGGACTTGCAGATGTGCGTGAATATCTCCCCGGGCATGTACCAGCGCAACCTCTTGAAGCTGGTGGCCAGAGCGCTGATGGAGCACCATATCCCTGCGTCCAGCCTGGTGCTGGAGGTGACGGAAGACACCACCATGCGCGAGGTCAAGAACTCGCTGCAGTTGATGCAGGATCTCAGCCAGCAGGGTGTACATCTGGCCCTTGACGACTTCGGCACCGGCTACTCCTCCCTCAGCTATCTGCAGAAGCTGCCGGTGAGCAAGGTGAAGATAGACAGGTCCTTCATCCAGGGTATCGACACCTCCATCGAGGCGGCCGAACTGGTCGCCAACATCTGCCGTATGAGCTCCATGCTTGGCAAGAAACTGGTATGTGAAGGGATCGAGACCCAGGGGCAGCTCGATGTGCTGCGCTCATTGACCGACATACATCTGTATGGGCAGGGATATCTGTTCAGTCGCCCGGAGCATGCTGAAAAGGCCTATCAGACATTGCTGGAGATGGAAGAGCGTTGGTTGGCCCGGCGCTCGCCGGACAAGGCATATCTGCGTTGAACGATATGGCTCATGTCTCACCGGGCCCGGCCGATAGTCTCTTGGCAGGAGGTACACAATGGATATTTCTAGTTCTGCAAATGCGTCGTTCGGTTCTGCACTAATGGTGGCCAGCCTGGCCAAAAAGCAGCAGACCCAGGAAGGCGAATCCGCACTGAAACTGCTGGAAACAGCAGCGCAATCCGCTCCGGCAGCGCCGACATCGGCCAGTGCTTCCCTCGGAAGCAAGATCGATATCCGCGTCTGAGCGATAAAAAAGCCCCCATCTCTCGATGGGGGCTTTCTTTTTATTGGGCTGTTATCTGCCAGGCTCAGACCGGGAAAGGGGCCGGGGCCTCGAAGGTCATCCGCTCGCCGCTTCTGGGGTGGCTGATGGTCAGGCTGGCCGCATGCAGATAAAGGTGCGGTGCAGCCGCCAGCGCATCCGGGTTGGCGTAGAGGTTGTCACCGAGGATGGGGTGACCCAGCTCCAGCATGTGTACCCGCAACTGATGGGAGCGACCGGTAATCGGGGTCAGCTTGATCAGGCTGTTGCCGTTCTCCACCTTAAGTTTTTGCCACAGTGTCAGGGCATGACGCCCCTCCTCAAAATCCACCTTCTGCTTCGGCCGGTTGGGCCAGTCGACGCAGAGCGGCAGATCCACTTCGCCCGCATCCAGCTCCGGTTCACCCCACACCCAGGCGAGGTAGTGCTTCTCGGTCTCCCGCTCGCGGAATTGCCGGCTCAGCTCCCGGTGGGAGTTGGGGTTGAGCGGGATCACCAGCACGCCTGTGGTCGCCATGTCGAGGCGATGGGCGGCTGCCGCCTTGGGGTGCTGCTGCTTGACCCGATGGAGCACGCTGTCTTCATTCTCGGGGCCGCGCCCGGGGACGCTCAGCAGGCCAGTGGGCTTGTTGACCACCATGATGTCCTTGTCCTTGAACAGGATATCGAGCCAGGGTTCCAGGGGCGGGGAGTATACAAACATAGCGTCTCGCATCTTGGGTCAAAGCGGGGGCAAGCCCCCCATCAGTTATGGGTTACCACGATAAAAGTGCATGGCAGCCAACTCGCGTTGGGCCTGGCTATTATCAACCAGATGATGCCTGCACCGTTTTGTCAGTTATGGGTAACCACGATCAAAAGTGCATGGCATCCAGCCTGAGTTGGGTCTGGTCGTTAGCAACCAGATGATGCCTGCACCGTTTTATCAGTTATGGGTAACCACAATAAAGCGGATGGCATCCAGCTTGAGCTGGGTCTGGTCGATCAGGTGGTGCAATTCTGCCTGCAAATTGCGCAGATAATCCAGTTCGCTGTCGCGCACATTCGGGTTGACCGCCTTGAGTGCCTCCAGCCTGTCCAGATCCTGTTGCAGGGTCTGCGCCATCTGGGCACGGGCCTTGTCGACAATCCCGGCTTTCAGTTCGTTGGCAATGACCTCGCCCTTGCCAATCAGGCCGTGGATCACCGGCTGGGATGCGGTAACCAGCTTGCTACCAAGGTGGCGGTTGACCGGTGTCAGCTGGCGGTTGAAGGCATCGAATGCCACCTTCTCTCCCAGATTCTGGCCGTTCTTGTCCATCAGCAGACGGATCGGCGTCGGCGGCATGAAACGGTAGAGCTGTGGATGAGCTGCGGACTCGGCAACGAAGATCAGCTCAAGCAGGATGGAGCCGACCGGCAGCGCCTTGTTCTTGAGCAGTGCCACCGAGGTGGCACCGATCTCGGAACCCAGGATCAGGTCGATACCGCCGCGCATCATGGGGTGATCCCAGGAGAGCAGCGCCATGTCATCCCGCGACAGGGCGGTGTTGCGATCGAAGGTGATGGTCATGCCGTCTTGCGGCAGGCCCGGGAAGCTCGGCACCAGCATGTGATCCCCGGGAGTCAGCACCAGCGCATTTTCACCGCGATCATCCTGGTTGACGCCGATCTCGTCGAACATCTTGAGGGCGAAGGAGATCATGCCGGTGTCGTCATCTTCGGCGGCGAGCTTCTCGACCAGCTGCTGGGCGGTGGTGCCACCGCTGGAGTGGATTTCCAGCAGGCGATCGCGACCCTGTTCCAGCCTGGCCTTGAGCGGCTCGTGCAGTTCGCGGGTCTTGACCAGCAGGGCGTCGAGGGGGCCCTGCTCGCCGGTGTTGGCAGCCAGCAGCTCGAACAGCTCGTCACGTACCGCTTCGAACACTGGCCGGGCGGTCGGGCAGGTCTGCTCGAATGCATCCAGACCATCGTGATACCAGAGCTGCAGGGCGCGCTGGGCAGTCCCTTCCAGATAAGGGACGTGGATCTCGACGGTATTCTGCTGACCGATACGGTCCAGTCGGCCGATACGCTGTTCCAGCAGATCCGGGTTGAGTGGCAGATCGAACAGCACCAGATGGCTGGCAAACTGGAAGTTGCGACCTTCTGAGCCGATCTCGGAGCAGAGCAGCACCTGAGCTCCCCCCTCAGCTTGAGCGAAATAGGCGGAGGCCTTGTCCCGCTCGAGGATCGACATCCCTTCGTGGAATACGGCGCCACGGATCCCTTCACGGGTGCGCAGCGCCTCCTCCAGCGCGATGGCGGTGGCTGCTTCGGAGCAGATCACCAGCACCTTCTGCTGACGGGCTGAGAGCAGCAGTTCCAGCAACCATTCGACGCGCGGGTCGAACTGGGTCCAGGTAGCGTTGTCGCCTTCGAACTGCTGGAAGATCTTCTCGGGATAGAGGTAGCGCAGGGCACGGGTCTGCAGATCGCCGCCATTGCCACCCATCATGCCCATCACCTTGATGGCGGTCTTGTACTGCTCCGGCAGCGGCATGGGGTAGACGTTGAGGTGGCGCTCCGGGAAGCCCTGAATATTGGCGCGGCTGTTACGGAACAGCACCCGGCCGGTGCCATGCTGATCCAGCAGCTTGGCGACCGCCTGCTGGCGGGCGGCTGCATCGTTTAAGTCCAGCCCTTCCAGCTGGCTGGCGAGGATTTGCTTGGCGTCATTGCTCAGGGTCTCGCCATCCAGCAGCTCCTGGGCTGCGCTCGCGACCTGACCGTAGGCCTGCTCCTCGGCGAGGAAGGCGTCGTAGTCGTAGAAACGCTCCGGGTCGAGCAGGCGCAGACGAGCAAAGTGACTCTGGTGGCCCAGCTGATCAGGGGTCGCGGTCAGCAGCAGTACACCTGGTACCTGTTCGGCCAGCGCTTCCACCATTTCGTAGGGACGGCTGGGGGCTTCCTCACTCCATTCCAGATGGTGCGCTTCGTCGACGACCAGCAGATCCCACTCGGCTTCCAGCACCTGTTCGAAGCGACGACGCTTCTTGCGCAGGAAGTCGAGGCTGCAGATCACCAGCTGTTCGGTCTCGAAGGGGTTCTCCGCATCGGCGAACGCCTCGATGCAGCGCTCCTCGTCAAACAGGGAGAAGTGCAGGTTGAAACGGCGCAGCATCTCGACCAGCCACTGGTGCTGGAGCGTTTCGGGCAGCAGGATCAGCACCCGATGGGCGCGGCCGGAGAGCAGTTGCTGGTGAATGATCATGCCTGCTTCGATGGTCTTGCCCAGACCCACCTCGTCCGCCAGCAATACGCGCGGGGCGTAGCGGTGACCCACTTCATGGGCGATGTAGAGCTGATGCGGGATCAGACTGACTTTCCCGCCAGCCAGACCGCGAGTCGGGTTGCGGCGACGCTGGTGCTGGTTGACCAGCGCCTCGTAACGAAGGGTAAAGCGGGACATCCGGTCGATCTGGCCGGCGAACAGGCGATCCTGCGGCTTGTTGAACTTGATGAAGTTGTTGAGAAACACTTCCTTGAGGGCAACGGGCTCATCATTGTCGGTGCGCACACCCACATATATAAGCAGGCCGTCTTTCTCCTGCACTTCTTCGACCGTCATGGTCCAGTCTTCGTGACTGGCTATCTGATCGCCCACATTGAAGCTGACCCGGGTCACCGGCGCCTCTTCTTTGGCATACATGCGGTTTTCACCGGTAGCCGGAAACAACAGGGTAACCATGCGTCCTTCAACAGCAACGACAGTCCCCAACCCCAGATCCGTCTCTGTATCACTAATCCAACGCTGGCCAAGTGCAAAAGGCATTAAACTCTCCAAAGCCCAAGAGTGTGTGAATCGCAAAGGGGCGCTATGTTACCCGAAGGCGGAAAGCCGATCATCATGGTTGTGCAGCAGGGGAAAGCCAAATCGATACAAGCTTGATCTGCCAACCTGCCAACCTGCCAGCCTCAATACAGCATCCGGAATACCAATCTGCAGATCCTTTTCGTGCATTAATACATCACCGCGGTTGCTTTGTGAGCGGTTGAACGATGAAAGCCATCTTTTTGCAATTACCCCCTTGCCAGAACGAATTCGCTCCCTATAATGCGCCTCCATCGACAGGGCAAGCGGCAACGCAAACAAGCCTGTCGGTGCCTCGAAAAAGCCTCGTAAAATAAGGCTTGACTCGAGAAGGCGGCTGAGTAGAATGCCACTCCCGCAGCAGTCAAAAGCTGCGTCGCTCTTTAACAATTTGAATCAAGCAATCTGTGTGGGCACTCACAGCATCGAGCATCAAAAACAA